>JAYKHH010000236.1:0-8469 GCA_035285265.1 Leptolyngbyaceae cyanobacterium
TGCAGAAGCAGCCAACCGGGCTAAAAGTGAATTTCTGGCTATGATGAGTCATGAGATTCGGACTCCCATGAATGCCGTAATTGGCATGGCTGGCATCCTACTGGATACGGCTCTGACTCCCCAGCAGCAGAACTTTGCCGAAACGATTCGCAATAGTGGGGATGCACTGCTCACCATCATCAATGACATCCTCGACTTTTCTAAAATCGAATCGGGCAAGTTAGAGTTAGAAGAGCAACCCTTTGACCTACGAGCATGCATTGAAGGTGTGCTGGACTTATTGGCTCCTAAGGCAGCAGAGAAGAAACTAGAACTTGCCTATTTAATTGATCCCCAAACTCCCCATACTATTCTGGGGGATATCACTCGCCTGCGTCAGATTCTTGTGAACCTGATCGGCAATGCGGTTAAGTTTACGACGGTTGGAGAGGTGGTTATTTCGATCACAGCTCGCTCCTTGGGCAAAGCCAACAATCTCGAAACCTCACAGCCCTCCTTGCCATCCCCCAAATATGTAATTCGGTTTGCAGTCAAGGACACTGGCATTGGCATCCCTTCTGATCGTCTAGATCGCCTATTCCGATCCTTTAGTCAGGTAGATTCCTCAACGAGTCGGCAGTACGGAGGAACTGGCTTGGGGTTAGTGATTAGCCAGCGATTGACTGAAATGATGGGCGGTAGAATCTGGGTTGAAAGTGAGGAGGGTCAGGGGTCAACCTTTTATTTCACCGTTGTGGTTTCAGCGATGTCTCGCTTGTCTCCCGCCAATCTTTGCACTGCTTCCCCGGATTTGGTTGGCAAGCAGTTGTTGATTGTGGATGATAACCCGACCCATGGCCAGATCTTGAGCTTGCAGGCCCAATCTTGGGGACTGGTGCCCCGAACTGCGCGATCTGCGTCTGAAGCCCTGAATTGGATTCTTCAGGGAGAGGTGTTTGATGTTGCGGTGCTAGATGCTCACATGCCCGCTATGGATGGGTTAACCTTAGCTTCCGAGATTCGCCAGTTTGAGCAAAGTGCTGGGGTCATTGAAACTCGGAGATTGGTGGGCAATCAACCCCAAACTCCCAAACTGCCTTTGATTCTGTTGATCTCCATGGGCCAATCCGAGCTGGATCTCCAAGCCAGTGAGGTTGATTTTGTCGGGTTTCTGACTAAACCTGTAAAACAGTCACAACTATACAACACCTTGCTTCAAGCGATGGGGGCCATAACAGCGGCAAGTCCTGAAGCACCTATTGTGGAATCTGAGTATGGGGGATCTGAGCAAGAGCGCTCCAGTGGTTCCTATGCTGCTGCCCTTAAGCCAGGAACAGCCAACCCTGGGATGCCCCTATTGCGAGTTTTGTTGGTAGAAGATAACGTGGTCAATCAAAAAGTGGCAATCCACCTCTTGCAGCGTTTAGGTTACCGAGCTGATATTGCCAGTAATGGGCTAGAAGCCCTAGCAGCCCTACGTCGGCAGCCCTATGATGTAGTGTTAATGGATATTCAGATGCCGGAAATGGATGGGCTGACTGCTACCCAGGCAATCTGTCGAGATTGGGAGCCAAAGCGCCGACCTCGAATTATTGCCATGACGGCTAATGCAATGCAGGGCGATCGCGAAGCTTGTTTAAAGGTAGGGATGGATGATTATATTAGCAAGCCAGTCCGCATCGAGGAACTCCAGCAAGCCCTACGTCAGTGTGTAACCCTAGCTATCGAAGATTCTCCGAAGGGCGAATTTACCCAGGAATTAGATCAAGAATTAGATCAAAATCTCAACCAATCGATTCTCCTAGAATCTTCTCTCGCAGCAAAGCCAACCCTACCACCGTTAGAAACGCCTTTGCCGCTCACGGTGCTTTCATCCTCAGCAGTGGGTTCGGATCTAACTACAACTTCCTTACCGATTCCTGCCCCAATTCCTGAACTGCAAAATAGCGTCACCCCCTCCCCCAATTCTGCGCTACCCTCAGGTGTTGATTCCAAACTGCTAGCAACCTTAATGAAGTTGGATGGCGAGTATTCTGCAGAAATTCTCGCGGAAGTGATTGATAGTTATTTGGACGATGCCCCCCAGCAACTAAAAACCATAGCAACTGCTGCAGAGAAGGGGAATGCAAGGGTATTACGACAGGCCGCCCATACCCTCAAGTCTACCAGTGCCACCTTGGGGGCGATCGCCCTCGCAAATCTGTGCAAGGAACTAGAAGCCATGGCTCGGAATGATAACCTAGAAAATTCTGTGCACTACTCCCAGCAGGTTGATGCAGAATATCAACGGGTCAAAACAACACTTCATTTCCATCGTCAGCGGTCTCAGTAAAGATTGGCTTCAGCCCTAGGGACTCAAGCCAAGCGATCTAGCCCTTCAACCCCTTGACAGAATCATCATGGATTAGGGAAGATAATGGACTGACCATGTTAGTCCTGCTCGGATCAGGTTAGAAATTTTCAAAGCTGGCAGTTTCAATACCACCAGTATTGACCAGCTACCTGTACGGCAACCCCAGGAGAATTTGAATGAATTACGCAATTATTGAAACAGGCGGCAAGCAATTACGGGTAGAGCCAGGTCGCTTCTATGATGTTGACCGTCTTGCGGTGGAAGAAGATGGAACTGTTACCATCGACAAGGTGCTACTGGTGAATACCGATGGCGAAGTCGTTGTAGGTCAACCCTTAGTCGAAGGGGCGATCGTGGAAGGCACGGTCATGCGTCATCTTCGGGGTCGCAAAATCATCGTCTATAAAATGCGTCCTAAGAAAAAGACCCGTAAAAAGCAGGGACACCGCCAAGAACTGACTCGCTTAATGATTAACTCCATTAGCGTTGGGGGTGTCTCAACAAGCACATCAACCGCAGTGGTTGCTGAAGAGAGTCCAGAGCCTGTGGCTGAAGTTTAGGAACCCACAATTTCGGTAGAGGGTGGCTTAGACTCCAATTCAGAGCTTCTCGATACAATTGTTAATAGAGACTACAAAATAGAAAAGAGGATGTTATGGCTCATAAGAAAGGTACAGGTAGTACTCGTAATGGACGTGATTCTAATGCTCAGCGCTTAGGTGTTAAGCGTTTCGGCGGTCAGATTGTCAAAGCAGGAAATATCCTCGTTCGTCAGCGCGGCACTAAGTTTCATCCCGGCACTAATGTGGGTCGTGGCAGCGATGACACCTTGTTTTCCCTCATTGATGGGGTTGTGACCTTTGAAAGAAAAGGCAAGAGCGGCAAGAAGGTCAGCGTCTATGCGAAGGCTTTGACTGAAACCCCCATCGTAGATGCGCCAACTCCCGCCTTGGCCTCCTAATCCTGCAAGTCGGGGTAAGGGAGATCATCTATCCTTGCCCTGACTGGGACAATGCACAAGTTTTCTGGTATGTTAGTTTTAGATAAGCTTGCTTAAGTTAAGCCTCTGGTATTGCGGCTCAGTAGCTCAGTTGGTCAGAGCAGGGGACTCATAAGCCCAAGGTCGGCAGTTCAAATCTGCCTTGAGCCATTCAGATTAATCCCGCTTCAAGCCTCATCCCATGAGGGTTTGGGGCTTTTTGATGAGTAGGCTCCAATAGAATGTGGGGTATTTCGGATCAGTCTCTTGGATAGTTGCACAATTTCTCCTTGCTTTAACGTGAATTCGATATCCCTTTCGTCGAACTCCTCAGAAAACTTTCTCCTAGAAACCTGGGTCGAGCCAGAAATGGGAACGTTTTCTTTCGCCCTTCCCGCAGGTGCGCCGACCTTGGAGGCTGACGTTACTTTATTGCCGATCTGATTACCGATCTAAAGATTTTTTATTGAACTAGCGTTGCCGTTAATCGATAGATCAGCGCTTGAATATGGCTCGGCTCATGGGTTGCCATGAAGGTCAGTCGGATGCGACTGGTAGGAACGGTGGGGGGACGAATGGCCGGGGCAAAGATACTTGCTTGCCTGAGTTGCTGGCCCATCTGGAGGGCCGTGGCTGGATTTCCCACTTGCAGACAGAGGATCGGAGACTCAGAAGGGAGGAGTGTCCAAGGGGCGGGAGTATCCTGGAAGGCCATGAGGGATTGGTGGAGCAACTGTTTGAACTCCGTCACATTCCGCCAGAGTTGGGCGCGTCGTTCCGGTTCTTGTTGAACGATCGCGATCGCGGCCAAGGCTGCTGCTGTATCGGCGGGGGAAAGTCCCGTAGTGTAGATCCAACTGGGGGCGCGATTGCGGAGGAAGTCAATCAAGGTGCGAGATCCTGCAACGTATCCTCCTAAACTGCCTAGGGCTTTGCTCAGGGTGCCGACTTGGATTAAGGGGTTACCTGTGCAGCCAAAATGTTCCACACAGCCTGCGCCTGTGGTTCCTAAGACTCCTGTGGCATGGGCTTCATCGACGAGTACCATACAATTTAGGGAGGCTGCGATCGCCAGTAATTCCGGCAAAGGACACAGATCCCCATCCATACTGAAAACGCTATCCGTCAGGATCAAGCAGCGACGGTACTGGGAACGATGCTGGTGAAGTTTAGCCGTAAGATCGGCGATATCGCAGTGGGTGTAGTCGATCACCGTGGCACCACTGAGGATCGCCCCATTCTTGAGACTGGAGTGATTGTATTGATCCGAGAGAATCAAGTCTCTTTGCCCCACCACCGCTGAGATCGTCCCTAAATTCGCCAGGTATCCAGAGCTAAACACCAAGGCATCCTCTGTTTGCTTCAGGGCAGCGATCGCCTGTTCTAATTGCCTATGCAAAGCCCGATGCCCACTCACCAGACGTGAGCCGGTACTGCCCGTGCCAAATTCCTGGGTGGCAGCGATCGCCGCTTGGATCAATCGCGTATCTGCAGCCAGTCCTAGGTAATCATTACTCGCAAAGTTGATGACTGTCTGCCCTTCCAACTGCACAACTGCACCGCTGAGCCCTTGAATAGTCTGGACAGAGCGATACCAATTGGCACGATGGATGGTTGCCAAGGCCGGATCTAACCAAGCATAGGGATCTAAATTGTCCATCCCTAAGTCGTCACCGACGGAACGATGCCCTCGCTTTGTCCTGCTAAGCGTCTCACCATCGTCACTAATTCAAGAGGCTCAACAGGCTTGGCCAGATGGATTTGAAAGCCTACGGACAGGGCATGAATGCGGTCTTCCTCTCTGGCATAGGCCGTCAGGGCGATCGCGGGCATGGGAGAGATTGGTTGTTGCTCTAGGGATAAACTCCTGCCTCGCTCCCACGTTCTTACCCGATGCAGAAGCGCATAGCCATCTTCTCCCGGCATCCCAATATCACTGACTAAGACATGGGGTTGGAACTGCTCTAGAACCTCTATCACCTCACTCGCTGAAGCAACTGCCATTGCTTTAGCGCCATACTGCTCTAGCACAAAGGTAATAAACGCTCGCATGTCTGGTTCATCATCAACCACCAATACACGCACATCCTTGATGTCTAACACATTCACAAAGGACTGTTTAATTTCGTGGGTGACTGCGTGGAAATGCATCAGGGGCAAGTTGACCGTAAAGGTTGCCCCCTGATCGACACCAGGGCTAGCTGCCTCCACCGTACCACTGTGTAGTTCCACCAAACGACGAGTAATCGCTAATCCCAGCCCCAAGCCTCCATGAGTTCTGGTGGTCGAACTATCAGCTTGACGAAAATATTCAAACACATGGGGTAGAAAGTCAGTACTAATGCCTCTCCCTGTATCCTGCACCTGAATTTGG
The DNA here is from genome assembly GCA_035285265.1 of Leptolyngbyaceae cyanobacterium. Taxonomy (GTDB): domain Bacteria; phylum Cyanobacteriota; class Cyanobacteriia; order JARCMD01; family JARCMD01; genus JAYKHH01. Next base: position 5,686 of record JAYKHH010000236.1, read on the forward strand.
GCATAGGAATCCATCTCTTTGAGGTGAACCTCAACCCGCCCCCCATCGGGTGTAAATTTAATCGCATTAGAGAGTAGATTTAACACAATCTGTTGGAGTCGGTTCGGATCACCGGAAACTAATCCAGTGGTTAGATCTAAACAAGATTGAATGTGAATTGATTTAGCTTCCGCCGCTAGCCGCATGGTTTCGATCGCAGCCTCAATGGGCACTTTCAAGTGAATAGGGCAGGGATGCAGGGTCAGTTTACCTTGAATAATCCGAGAGATATCTAGCAAATCTTCGATTAATTGGGATTGCAATTTAGCATTACGCTCAATCGTCTCCAGGGCGCGGGTAGTCGTAGCCTCATCTAACTTGCGTGATCGCAATACTTGGGTCCAACCCAAAATTGGATTTAGGGGTGATCGCAGTTCATGGGAAAGCACCGCCAGAAACTCATCCTTCAGTCGATTGGCCTCCTCTAGGGATGCCGCTTGTTGGCGGAGTTGGGCTTCACTCTGGCGAAGGGCTGCTTCTGCTTGCTGGCGATCGCGACGTTCCTGGGCTTCCCGTAAGGCCCGCTCAACGGAGAGGGGTAATCGCTCTAGCCGTTGCTTCAAAACGTAATCTGTTGCACCCGTTTTTAACGTTTCGATCGCCAGTTCCTCACCCAGGGTGGCGGAGACAAAAATAAATGGCACTTCTGGACAAGTATGACGTACCCAATTGAGGGCCGAAATCCCATCAAATCCAGGCAGAGAATAATCTGAAAGAATTAAATCAAAAGTTTCTCGGTGCAGGGCTGCCATGAAATCAGCCTGAGTCTCCACCCGTAACAAGTTACATTCCATGCCACCATTGATCAAATTTGCTTGAATCAGCTCCGCATCTAACAGACTGTCCTCAAGAAGAAGGATGCGCAGAATTCCCATAGACTTCTCTTGCTTAGTACTGACTCACATCACCGAGAGATATAGAGAGATAGTGACTGACTGACGACTGCTCAGAAGGGAACCACTCTTCACAGAGCATTGGCAAGCCTAGAGCAATCGCTTAGCTGTAGCTTTACAAGGCGCTTTACAAGGCAGGCATCAACGCCTGTATTGTAACTTCTAATTTGCTCTGATTCTTCACAAAAATAAAGTAACCCTCCTCCTTTGATCAACTGAGGCGCTCCCACTGAGGAGCAACCTATCTTAAAATGATGCGGCTGTGATTGATAAACTTCCCATGGTTCAAGCCCCTGAGTTTCCCCCGATTCTTGATGCCTCAATTTTTGAGAGCGGCACAGACTTTACCTTTCAGGTGCCTGATCCAGAAAATGAGCAGCTTCCAGAGTTCGAGTTTCAACAGCAGGTAGAGACCGCATGGCAAGTTTGCGATCGCTTCGACCTGCAAACAGATATCTGGAGAGGTCGCATTTTACGGGCGGTGCGCGATCGCGAGAAGCGAGGGGGTGAAGGACACGGGGGTGGATTCTTAAATTGGCTGAAAAATCGAGAAATCAGCAAAAGCCAAGCCTACTCTTGGATAGAACTAGCAGAGAGCGCCGATCTTCTCCTAGAAGGTGGCTATCTGGACTCTGACTCCGTGAATTGCTTTAGCAAACGGGCGTTTATTGAAACGGCACACGCAGCCCCAGAAGTGCAACAGATGGTCAGTGACCGGATTAAGGAAGGCGATCGCGCTGGGGATGTTCGCCCCCGGATTACCCGTCGTGAGGTGCGACAGCTATCGGACGAGTGGACTGCCATGAGTTCTGATTTGCTGCCCGCCGAACTTAAAGAACAAGCTGCTAGTAACGTCATTCCAGCCCGCTATCTAGCGCCTCTGGTCAAGGAAATGGAAAAACTGCCAGAATCCCACCATATTCCTCTACGCGAAGCCATTACAGAGAATCCAGATATTGACACCCTCAAGCAAGTCACTGCCGAAGCACGTTACTTAGCAAAATATCTAGAAGCAGCGACTCAAGTTCAAGCCCTTAACAATGAGTCTCTGAACCTGGAATTAGCCCTAGAAGAAGCTTTGCGGTTAGGCTGCTTAAGCACGACCGCCGATCTGGTTAATCAAGCAGCCCAATTAGAGCAGACAACCGCTAAACTCTATACCGCTTGGAAGCGAGTCAATCACTTGGTTGATCGCTTATATGTAGATAGCGGTTCTAGCACTCCGCATCTGCGAACCCTCTTAAGTTGCTTAAATTGCCTATCGGGGGACACCGTAGAAGTTCAATTCGGTAACCTAGAAGCCTCTCGCACCATTCGTCTCCAGATCCAGGATGATGCTTTACCGCCCGACGGGACAGCATAAAGGAGTGTTGCTGCATCACGGTATAACTGGCTAACCGAGACATCTCCACTGCCCCCTAAATCCCCCAATTCTGGGGATTTTTAGCTTCAGTCCCCCCAGAATTGGGGGGCTAGGGGGGCGGATTTAGCCCCAGACTCTGCAACGCCCCACCCCTACAGGTGGCATCCAAGAGGAAGTCAAAGTGGGTTATCTCACCTGATAGTATTAATCGGATCAGTCCCTTCTAAAAGATTGATCGTGAAAACCAGTAAACTAGCTGTAGATTGGAAATTATTAAGTTATGTTCAATAAGCTCCATTTTTTCTAGAATTTAAAATTCCATTCATTGTCGGCTAGTACTTGTATCAGGAGAAAAAATATCTATGCCCCAGCTTGAAGCCATTGCAGACATCGACTTCCAGAGCGAAACCTATAAGGATGCCTATAGTCGGATTGATGCCATTGTGATTGAGGGCGAGCAAGAAGCCTGCGAAAACTACTATAAATTAG
>JAYKHH010000237.1:0-2937 GCA_035285265.1 Leptolyngbyaceae cyanobacterium
GCATGTAGCGCACACTGGAGGTGCTGCTATAGAAGCGGTGGGAAAATCGAGCTAATTCAGTTTTATTATCTTCTGCGATCAAGGGAGTCACATTGGCGGCGAGGAGCAACCCTAGGTCGCGCCCAAAGCGCGTATCGTTGAGGCGAGCATCCACTTGAATGGTATTAACGGCCCAAAAAGTTAGCCCACTCATGATCAAGGAGACCACTAAAGTCGCCGCTGCCATCAGCTTGGTCTGGAGGGTAAACTCCGACCACCAGCGTGCAAGAATTTCTGGAATCGTTCTCAGGAGGGCTAGCAAGGTTCTATTTACAAATAAAGGCTTTTAGTATCTATTTTCGCATGTTATTTTTTGCTTTTCGTTTCTTGCCACAGTTGATTTTTCTATTGATCGTAAATAAATTATTAAATTTCCTTGAGATCTTAGCGCCGTATCAGGACTGTAGAGACCTACCGGCAAGCTGGATCAAGACTTCTAGGCCCATCCAGCCAGGCGATCGCGCGAAGGGTTGCGATCGCACGAATGTTACGAGCCTTGAGTCAATCTAGAGGGTGTGGATTGGAGTCACCTTAACTTAGCCGATCAGGGATCACTCAATGTTACCCACCTATTTCCTACAAGGGTGCGGAAATACTTCTATGTGCTAAAAGGCTCAGTGCTGTCCTACAATTGTCACACCTTATCCATTGCCCACCCGTAGACAGCAATCGGAGTGTTCCGAACTTTACTAAAATATTAGGAGTATTGAGTTCATGAAAATCCAACTTTCTCACTTAGCAGGTATTGTTGTAGCACTGCCTATTTTGTTGATAGGTACAGGTAAAGCCGTTGCTCGTGATTACTATGGAGCTATTACCTACTCTGAAGACTCCGGTGCCCACGGGTATTCCTACGACTATGCAACTCGTAGGGCGGCTGAAACTAGAGCCTTGTCTGAGTGCGAGAGCAATGCTGGAACAGGAGACTGTGAAGTTTTAGTATGGTTTAAGAATGGCTGTGGTGCCCTAGCGACTGCTCCTGACGGTGCCTATGGTTCGGGTTGGGCAGGAAATCGTACTGGCGCAGAAGATCAGGCAATCTCCTCCTGTAGCCAATATGCTAGGGGATGTCGAGTTAAGCGTTGGGTCTGCACCACTCGTTAGAGGAGAGTGATGCTTGCGCTGGTCGCGATCGCAACTAGGTCGGGCAAAGCATGGGGAATTGATTTCAGGGTATATCGCATCAATACATTCCCCAATACTTTGCCCCTACCCGATCTGGACAACCAGAATTCAGCATCTCCCTAGGAGCATGGCACTGCCATGCCCCACTAGATAGCGCCAGACTCCTTAGGGACTTGCATGAAAATAAAATCCCTATGATGCGTTACGGCTAACGCCTAACACATCCTACTGGTACTGGTACTGGTACTACTGGTACGACCCAGCTAAAATAATGCATTAGTGATCGCCCATGAATGCCACCAAAACGCGCTTTCCTGGGATTTTCTATTGCACTGCTTTAGTCGTGTCGTACCACTACGGCGGGTACATTATTTAATGGCAAATCCCTTACCGTCCGATACCTAAATAACGGAATCCAGCTTGTTCCAGCACCTTCTGATCGAGGAAATTTCGACCATCAATTAACACTGGATTCACCATGAGCTGAGACATCTTGGCGTAGTCCAAATGCAAAAACTGTTTCCAATCCGTCACTAACACAATGGCATCACAACCATCTGCCAATCGTTCGGCATCGCTTTCTACAATCACATTGGATAGTCCTTGACCTAAGCCTGATTGAGACACAATCGGGTCAAAGGCTTTCACCCTAGCCCCTCGGCGATGTAATTGCTCAATTAAATCTAGGGCCGGAGCATCGCGCATATCATCCGTATCCGGCTTAAAGGTCAGTCCCAACAACCCAACGGTTTTACCCTTGAGAATTTTGAGCACCTGTTGTAGTTTCTCTAGCAAAATCAGCCGTTGTCGTACATTCACACTCACTGCCGACTTGAGTAATTGTGCCTCATACCCATAATCATCCGCCGTATGGATCAGCGCTGAAACATCCTTGGGAAAACAAGACCCCCCCCAACCTAGCCCAGCTTGGAGAAACTTACTGCCAATGCGAGAATCTAGACCAATTCCTTTGGCTACTTGAGTTACGTCTGCACCGACGCGATCGCAGATATTCGCAACTTCGTTAATAAAGCTAATCTTGGTAGCCAGGAACGCATTCGCTGCATACTTGATCATTTCTGCAGAGCTGAGATCCGTAACTACAACCGGTACTGGCGGCAAAGTTGGATCAGCCGCAAACTTGCGATCAACAATCGGGATGTAAAGTTCCTGCATGAGGGCGATCGGGCGATCGCTGTTGCTACCCAAGACAATCCGATCCGGGTTAAACGTATCGTAGACTGCAGACCCTTCCCGGAGAAACTCTGGATTGCTTACTACATCAAAATCAGGTTGTTCACTCAAAACAGCCACATCTACACCAGAGCCAGCAGGCACTAACGCTTTCTGCCGTTCTAACAATCCGTCTAACACAATTCGTCGTACCCAGTCACCTGACCCAATCGGCACCGTGGATTTGTTGACAATCACCTTATAGCCCCCATCCAGGTGGGCACCAATGCCACGGGCCACCGCTTCCACATAGCGCGTATCACTCTCTCCCGTAGGCAAGGGGGGAGTTCCCACGGCAATAAACAAGATCTCCCCGTGAGCAACCCCAGCTCCTAGATCCGTGGTGAATTCAATCTTGCCTGCCTCAATGGCGGACTGCATAATTTCCGATAGCCCTGGTTCATAAATCGGGGACCGTCCAGACTGCATCAACTTCACTTTCTCTTCGTTGTTATCGACGCAAATGACTTGATGCCCAATATGAGCCAAGCAAGCACCCGTCACTAAGCCAACGTATCCTGTACCGATGACACAAACACG
>JAYKHH010000238.1:0-2705 GCA_035285265.1 Leptolyngbyaceae cyanobacterium
AATGTGACACACATGGGTGTCATGCAGAGAGCCAATCAGCTCTTCTTGAACTTCCTGGGGCAAATATTCAAATACGTCCGTGGCTTGATTTTTGTTGAGTAGGCGAAAGGCGATCGCTCGGTGATCGGGGGAGAGTTCAGCGATGTAATCCCCTACATCCACAGCAGGCGATCGATTTAACTCGGATTTCAGTTGGTTTAACTCTGCATTTTCCAGCAGTAAAGTCAAGTTTTCCTGGGTAAGCATAGAATCTCCTCAAGTCTCCCCCGCTGGGGGAGACTGGCTCACCAAGCTAGAGGAGATTTTTACTATCAATAGATGGACTAGGGTCCATTGAACCTACAAAATTCAACATCAACACCTGACAGGCGTCGCTAAGTCTTATCGTAGCTTCCTAGGTGTTTTAGTGGTAGAGATTCCAGTAGATTAGACAAATATCAGCCAGGGGTCTTGGTGATCACTCCCATAAAAGCTCAATTAGTTCGTCATTGAACGTAAAATTTCTGCCCTTTGGTGTAGGAAAAATATCTAAGTTCTCTATATTTTGAAGGGTGAAGGAGTGTATTCAGCTATTAACGCTATAGCCCCCTGAAGTACTTCAGGCGATCTTCACAGATCAGATGCCTAGCAATTGGATCGGAGGACAGTTATCTCTTCGAGGATGTAGGTAAGAGTTTATGAGAAATAAAATAGCGCAGATCACCCGCTTCAAAAGCAGTCTCTACCTATCTTTCCAAAATTCTATCAGGTTCTTGAAATCACGAAAAACGCACAATTATACTCAGTCCATACCTGGAAAGGACTATGTATTTGAGTGGATTGACCCAATTAGCGGTCGGATCACTGGACAAGGCAGGGGGGTGAGACAGAGGGACTATTTAGTCCTGAAACATGACAATACTCCTATTTGCTATCAGGTCGAAGCGATCGATTACTATGCTGACCCAGCAGATATGTGGTGTGCTCTGCTCAAGCAAGTGGAAGAAGAACCATAGTTTTTCTGACTGCCCCCTCCAGTTCAAGTTAGCCACCTCAAATTTTGGTAGGGGTTCAAAGATGAGAACTCAACGTTGGAGCTTTCTGATCTTCACCATTCGTAGAATTGACGATTAACGATTGTTCATGAGCAATCGATGATTGAGGCGGTTGCTCGCGATCCGGATTGATTGGCATAGATTTTAACCGTGCCATGAGCAGTTGCCGTAGTGCCAAATAAATAAAAGGGGGAATTGTTGTACTGTACCGATTCCATAACCTACGAGGTTCTTGAATAAGCCGATAAAACCATTCCAACCCCCACTGACGCACCCAAACAGGTGCCCATTTTTGAATTCCTGCGTATACAGGAAAGACTCCCCCAACCCCCACCAAAACTGCCTGAATTTTTCCCTGATGTTGGGCCATCCAGTATTCTTGTTTGGGGCATCCCAGGGCAATCAGGACTAATCCAGCTCCACTTTGATGGATCTTTTCAATCAGAGCCTCATCTTCTACGGGCGTTAAAGGGCGGAAAGGTAAAGGCTCCATGCCTGCAATGGTAAGACAAGGAAATTGTTGCTCTAGCCTGCTCCTAATCCTCTGCAGGATGGCTGCCTGAGACCCTACAAAGAAAATTTTGACATCGTGAAGAGGAGCCAATTGGCACAGAGCCAAAAAGATATCCATCCCTGCAACGCGAGTTTGCTGAGGCGCTCCCATGCATCTCAACATCCAAACTAGAGGCATCCCATCTGGAGTCACTAGGTCGGCATTTTGTAAGACGGTGGCAAAGGTGGGGTTCCAGTACGCCTCCATCAGCATATGAACATTCGCCACACAGGTGATTCTACTTTCATGGTTGTTCGCCCATTGCAACATCAGGGCCATATATTCATCAAAAGGCAATACCGTGATCGGTGAACCAATCACATCTTTAGTAAGTAAAGCCATCTTTGAACTCTATTCTCCCGCATCCAGCGATTTAAGTAATTACACGGTAAAATCTAATGAAGCTAGATTTAATCCTAGTCAGCAAGCCCCTATTGCCTTGCCCAGCATCTTTTTATATACTGCAACAGTAAAATATTAATACGGGCCTAGTGTAATTACGAGGCACAAATAAGCATCTTCACTTAATCTTTAAGGCTGAATGGGTTTTGTTGTACATATATATACTGATAAAGGCATGGGTAATTCATCAGGTACCGCTTTTATAGGAGCATCACCTAGAGGTGCCTCTGCGAGGTTTGGTGAATAGGAGCATCAATGCCGGCGGGGTATGGCACTGCCATACCCCTCTCGCCAGTATTGAAACAACCTGTTGATCGTTTAGACTGAGCAACACCCAAAACCTAATCTAGTCGTCCGCCAAACAGATTTTGAAGGGTAGGAGCCCTTCAAAACCCCGAAAATTGGTGCTTCTGGCTAGAGATAACCCAGCAAAGTTCCTTGGGTGAACGACTAGTTATTAGGCTTGGATTTAGCTTGCCTTGATGCTGTTTGAATTACGGCCTAACCCCTGCCCCTCTAAGTAACTACTGCGGCAAAGCCCCCAACTGTCGCAGTGAGAGCGGACACGATCGCTGTCCAAAAGATCCACCAGGCAGCGGAGGCTGCAGCTTTGCGAGTTTCTTCTGCTTGCTGTTGTGCCTGATGTTTTGCTTCTTGCAGGCGACGCTGGGCTTCGTGCTGAAGACGCTCTGCCCGTTGAAGGACGCGACTGCGTG
>JAYKHH010000239.1:0-5176 GCA_035285265.1 Leptolyngbyaceae cyanobacterium
GAATCACATCGGAAATTTCTTCAGCATCTTTAACATGGTGGAGGGCTTCCTGATGACCGTCCGGCTCATCCACAACGAAATAGGTCGGAACTTGGATATGGTCACCTGTAATGTCACAGACATCCACAGCGAGCTGCTTGGCTTTCTCCTCAATGGTCTGAGGCTCATCTGAAATGCGATCGCCAGGGTTAGTCGTTAAATGTCTTTCGTTCACATCCTGTCGTTGCTCGGCTGGAACAAATTCAGTGCTTAACTGTTTCTCAGCCGAGACATCTTCAGGCATTCTGAGTTTTTGATCTGGTTTCTGTTCAGTCATATGCTTTTTGTTGACTCCCAAACGTCTGGGAGCTACCTATCTAATCACAAACGCAGGAGGGTCAATCCTCTTGAGATGTGGGTCTTTCAAGCTCATGCTAGGAAAGAAAGCGTCTGAGGCACCTCTTTCTAATGGGCTATGTTGCATAGAGGCAGTGGGACAATCCCTCTGTGGTTGCCCGATAGATTGAGGGCAACTACAGGGGGATTGCCCCTACATCCTATTGAAATTTTTTAATAATAAATTATTGTGGGTTTTCCAAGCCTGGTTTTGAGGCTTCTGGGGGTAGCTTTTGACCCAACTGAGGCTCGGTGCCAGCGATTAAGCGCTGAATATTCGTCCGATGCCGCCAGATTACGTAGAGCCCTCCAGCGATCGCAAATAACGTATAGGGCAACGGTTGCTGCATCACCATCATCAGAATTGACACCGCACCTGCCCCCAGAATGGAACTGAGGGAGACAATCCGAGAGATAGCTAGGCTGACTCCAAATACTCCCAAGGTTGCTAGACCCACAGGCCAGTAGAGGGCTAACAAAATCCCCAAACTGGTCGCGACGGATTTACCCCCTTGGAAGTTGAGCCAAATCGGTTTGCTGTGTCCTAGTAAGGCAGCCAGCCCTGCGAGAACCACTACCCAAGGTAGCCAGAGGGGAGAGTCTACGGTTGAGGGGGTGAGACTAGCGAGGAGAGGGATCGTGTAAAGCCAACGAGTTAGGGCGATCGCCCCCACTCCCTTCAAAATATCGATACTTAAGACAACAATGGCTGGCCCTTTCCCCAAGGTTCTCAGGACATTCGTTGCTCCCGTAGAACCAGAGCCTTGCTGACGAATATCAATTCCTTTCAGCCATCGGGCTGCTAGGTAACCGGTGGGAAACGAACCCAGCCCATAGGCCCCGATCAGTAAAAGGATATTGGCAGTCAGCCAGAGCACCATACAGTAATTTCCTAGTTAGTTCAGCTTCACCTGATGCCCTCATCCCCTAGCCCCTTCTCCCAAAAATGGAAAAGGGGGAAAGAAATTCTAGCTCCCCTCTTCCGCTCTGGGAGAGGGGTTGGGGGTGAGGGTCTTCATCACTCTACTACAAAGCCTTGGGCATTTGGGGATCACTAGCAAACGCTAACCACAGGGGAAACTGTAACAGAGCAAGGCTAATCTGCTCTTCAGAATCATCAATGATGATCAGAGGTAACTCTTTCTGCTTGATGAGCCGATCTGCCTTTTGAATCAGAGGGTCTGGGGCTTCAAATAGCACAATTCCCTGTTCAGGGCCAAAATCACCACGGGTAATACCAAGGCAATCTTGCAAGCCACGCCGCCATTCCCCTAGTCGCTCTGGGGTGTTAGCTAAAATCAGAGTCCGCAAGTCATCTCCGTGGATACTATCAAGCACGGAAATAACTGCCGAAGCCACCAGGATATTTTGTAAACGGCTACCCATGCTACGGAGGGCTCCTCGCCCTCCCTGGGTAAAGAACCAGTTGGAAACCCGTTCGGCATGAATGGGTTCAAAGGTGCGGCGGAGTTGCCAAGGAGGACCATAGTAGTCAGGAGATGTGCGGTAGCGATCGAGCAAGGTACGAATTTGTTTGGCTTGATCTTGGAAAGCTTGCTCCGCAAATTTGGGGGCAGGAACTGATTTAGACTGGGTATCCGCTACAACGGGCTGCTCTGGCTGCGGCTTTGTCTGGGGAAGCAGGGGCAATTGCTCTGCGGAAGTCACCAGATCTTGTAAGCTGCCAACCAAGTAATCCTTAAAGCCTTGCACGCGAATGGCCAAATCTTGAGAAGCCCCAGCAAAACTACTCCGCATTTCCGTACGAATTCGTTCCTGACGGCGTTCTAATTGCTCAACTGTAATTTGCAGAGCTTGGCGGCGCTGCTCTAGTTCCGCCAATCCTTCTTGAATCAAACGCCCCAGAGTGGCTTGAGTTTCCGCAATCTGCGTTTGCAGCATTTTGGTCTGACGCTCTTGCAAGGCCGTAATTTCTTGTTGCAATACCCGCTTGCGACGCTCTAGGTCAGCTACTTGCTGGACAAGTTGTTCCACTTGGCCATTACTAGGTTCTGTAGGTAAGGGCGCAGATAAGGGTGCACCAGTCGCTTTAGATTCGGCGGGTGGCTCAACCGCAACAACCTTAGAACTGTCTATCGGATTTTGCAAGGGGGACGAATCTGAATTCATAACGCAGGCTAGAGGTGACGGACTAGAAAGTTCTGATGCAGGAATTGATTCCTATTGGCTTAACCTTGTCTAGGGCAGCGCTGCTCTAGGCAAGTTTTCAGCATTTTGGAGTCAAACAAGATGGGAAGGAAGTGAATGCTATTGACTTCCTTGAAATACAGCAAAACTGGAAACTTAGGCCAGAATATTTTCCAGTTGAGCCAATCTTGGTAGGGAAAGCGGCGAATTAAGGTGCCAGAGCGATCGATGTCTAAACTAGTTTCTGTAAATCTCAATCGCAGGGTTGCCGCCTGAAGAAACAGGAACAAGCCAAAGAGTCCCACAATTAAGCTGACCCAAATTTGCACGAGCAGCAAGGGAATGGCAGCAGTCACCAACACAATGGGTAGGGTATAGCTAGGAGCTAACTCAATCGTTTGAGCGGATGGAACAGTCGTTGTTGCGGTCACAAGCAAAAATCCTAGGTGGATAAACTGCACACTATCTTTATCTTAATAGACGGAATGACTGCCACCCTAGCTCAGAGGGTGGTTGAAACAACTTTAGCGGTGCTATGAGTCACTGGGATATCGACTGCTAGTGAACCCAAAATCCGTCTTTAGTCCTCTTTTTAGTGGGCAAGCAAAGGAATATTAAATGCATTATCCGACTGTTTTAAGAGTTTTTGCCGCTCTGTGCCCGACTAATTTATGCCTATTTATGCCTAAAAGTGTATCTTGCAACCGTTTTACAATGGCGAGGGAGTTTAACCCTGGCAAGTCATATTGTAGTTAGAGGTTGACTCTAAGGCTGATCAGTCTCGTGAGAACCCTAGTCGTCCTGGGCGTGAATCTACCCACGATTTCTTCATGAAGGCATGGCAGTGCCATGCCCCTACCCAGGGCAGTTTATTGCCGCCAAAGTCTACTAGCTACATCCCACAGCTAAAGCACGATGAGTTTTGCGTGTTCTTAGGCTCTCCCGTTCCTAATAACCAAACAAAAACCAGGTTTCTAGCAACTAGCAACCTGGTTGACTTAAAGGCATAAATTAAACGGCTACCGACATAGGGCGGAACATAAAGAGGCTAAGCCTCTTCATGTCCTACAAACCTTGTCCCGACCCGATCTGTACGGGTAGCTATTAAACTTGTTGTTGATTGGCTGAGTTACGACACTGAGAAGGCGACGAAAATCACACCTACAAGTAAAACGACTGCACCAACTCCCAGAACAATGTAATTGCGTTGTTCAGCTTTCGTAGGAGGCTCTGCCGTATACATTTTAGGCTCAACAGCAAAATTATTTAAGCGACCGCCTTCTTCAGTTGTGTAGCGCATGTATAAATCCTCAGCTTGTTATGTTAATTAATCGTAACAAACTTTGGGGCATTTCTCTCAGTCTTGAGTGGGAAATTGTTACAGTCAGCTTTTTTAAGGGGTAATCAACCCGGTTAAAGGTGAGCTGGCACTGGCATAGGACTTAATTGGAATCCGTCCTGCTCGATAGGCGAGTCGCCCCGCTTCCGTGGCTAACCCCATTGCCAAACCCATCAGTTCAGGGGATTCGGCTTGGGCGATCGCCGTATTAATCAACAACGCATCAGCCCCCATCTCCATGGCCTGGGCTGCCTCACTGGGCGTACCAATTCCCGCATCTACCACAACGGGAACCCCCGCATTCTCAATAATGATCTGAATATTGGCAGCATTTTTGATCCCCTGCCCTGACCCAATGGGAGATCCTAAGGGCATGACGGTGGCACAGCCCACTTCTTCCAAACGCTTTGCCAGCAAGGGATCGGCGTTGATATAGGGCAAGACCGCAAAGCCTTCTTTTACAAGGCGCTCTGCGGCTTCCAAGGTGCCAATGGGGTCAGGCAGCAAATACTTGGCATCGGGAATTACTTCTAATTTGACAAAATTATTATCTTCCTGGCCTAGGAGTTTTGCCATTTCTCGCCCCAGTCGAGCTACCCGAATCGCTTCCTCAGCGGTTTGACACCCAGCGGTATTAGGAAGCATCCAGATCTTCGTCCAATCTAAAGCCTCGGCTAACCCTTCATGTCCGGGGGCATTGGTTTGGACTCGACGGACTGCCACGGTGACAATTTCACTGCCGCTGGCAGCAATGCTTTGCCGCATTTGCTCAAAATTCCGATATTTACCCGTTCCGGTCATCAGCCGGGATTTAAAAGTGCGCCCTGCGATCGTGAGTGGTTCGTCTAGAGAACGCGCTTGTAATTGTTCCAGCGTTTGCATTGCTATTGATCCTGCATCTTGTCGATTGTGACTGCTTCCTCCATTCTCGGTGATTGCGGTAGGAGCATGGCGTGAGTCCTGGAATTTGAGAGATCTTAGTAAGTGCTGCCCACTGCTAACAAGTTGAATCGGGTGAGTCTTAATTCAATGTTTGTAATGGTGAATACCTGTTCTTGCCCCCACCTCTACGGGCAATAGATTTTCGAGGACTGATGCACTTGAAACGAATTAGTAAGAGTTGTTGGGGTTTTTGAAGGGCCACTGCCCTTTAAAAACCCCAACTGCGCCAATCCTAATTTTCCCTGGAAATCAGGCAACTCCATACTTTTTGAACCACGCCAGTAACCGTATAAAGCCATCTTTGGCGATTACGGGGCGATAGGTGGGACGATAATCTGCGTGGAATGCGTGGGGTGCATTGGGGTAGACAAT
>JAYKHH010000240.1:0-2717 GCA_035285265.1 Leptolyngbyaceae cyanobacterium
GCGCTCCTGCTCTTCCTGAACACCTTGGGAGATTCCGTTTCGGCTCAAAGCTCAATTAATCTAGAATCACGCCTCTCTATTTTGGAGTCTGAAAACCTCCAACTCCGCAATCAAGTCAATCGACTAGAATCCCTCATATCCGGGGTGAATCGAGGGACGGCTCAGGTGCCTAGAAGCGACCTTCCGTCTACACCCAATGCACCCCCACCCTACAGAGCGATCGCCCCCAAAGATCCCATGTTTGATCGGCTGGCTACCCTGGTGATTGAACTCAAGGAGCGTCTAGATAAACTGGATACTCGTCTTACCCAGCTAGAAAAGCGAGCGTTGCGTTGAAGCTCAGGTGATTTTCAGGAAAGAACCTACCCAAATCGTTACTCTCTGGTACACGATCTGGGTAGGGGCGTAAGCTTTGCGTCCCTACGTCGGTATTTTTTCAGGAAAATATCCTCAGCATTATCTCAACGTTCGGAGGGCATGGCACTGCCATGCCCCTACCCTGGGCTAGATTTACACCTACAACTACTAGCCGCCGTACTGCCAACCTGTGCTTTCCAGTAACAGGGGGTCGCCTTCTCGATGGATGCCTGAGGCAATCACTTCACCGACAAATACCGTGTGGTCTCCCTGCTCTACTGACCCCACCACCTTGCACTCTACATACCCCAAGGTGTCTGAGATGATTGGGCAACCCGTTTCTCCTAAGTAAAATTCCACATCTTCAAACTTGTTGTCAACTCGCCGTTGGGGTTTGAAGAATTTTTGAGCCAGTTCTTTTTGGCCTGCCTCTAGAAAGCTGAGGGCAAAAACACCACTGGCCTTGATCATGGCGTGGGATTTGGAATCCTGCTTTACGCAATTCACAATCAAGGGGGGTGTAAAGGAGGCTTGCATCACCCAGCTAGCGGTGAATCCATTCACTTCATCTTCTTGTTTGACCCCGCAAATATAGAGTCCATGGGGAATCTTACGGAGCATTGTCTTTTTCGCTTGTTCGTTTAGCAAGGTCACACCTGTCTGATTGCAGCTTTATCGGTCAGTTTAGCAAGCTCTGACCTACTTAGAGAGCCTAGCTCAGTTCCAAGAGAGGCAGGAAGGCGAAAGCGTTGCACCCCTACAGGTATTTTGCAATCACGTAAAAGGAAGGGTGTTGCGGGTTAAAGGTCTGTAGCCCGGAAGGGCGTGGCAGTGCCATGCCCCTACCTTAAGGATCGCAAACCGCATCCGTTCATCCTGTGATTCAGCAATGCTCAATCGGCTTTACTTCAGGGGCACGGCGTTCACATCGACGGTGGCTTCAGAATCAGTGTGGGCAATAGGTTGCTCAGCCTCAGGTCGTTGGCGAGTTCTCAACTTCTCTGTCATCAATTGAGAGACTTCAGAAATCAGTAATGTCAGAATCACGCCATCGTCAATCCAACCAATGAAGGGGATAAAGTCGGGAGCAATATCAATGGGGCTGATCAAATAGGCAAGCGTTCCGAGAATGATCCACCAACGATACTTGGGGTTGCGGATGGTATCGCGGTACCAGTTGTAAATGGCTTGTACAGAAAAATTCATGGCTTTCCTTTCGCTTAACACAAGATCTTGCCAAATTCCACTACTACTTCAAGGTGTGGATAACTCCCTTAATCTTGGAAAGGATGGCGTTGCTGAATCTGGGTCTGAATCCGCTCCCCTAACCCCCCAATGCTGGGGGGAACTGGCTCTGTCCCCCCAACCCATTGGTCTAGATTGTTGCTGCTACCTCCAGGAACAGCGATCGCTGTCATTTCTTTCCTGGAAATCACCGTAAGAGGCGGATTATAGTGGTTCTCAGCAACCTACCATTCAGGGCTCACAAGGGATGAACAAGGATTTTCTTAACTCAGTTTTATCAACCGCAGCAACTCGGAGAGGTTTTACGGTTACAGCTCTGACGGCGGGATTTGCAGCAGCGACCTTGCCGATCGCCGCCAAAACGATCACCACCAATGCTCAAGGCTTAACCGTAGGTCAGGTGAAAATTCCAACCCGTGATGGGGAAATTCCGGCTTACCGAGCCATGCCCGCTACCGGGAAAACGTTTCCAGTGGTGTTAGTCGTGCAGGAAATCTTTGGGGTGCATGAGCATATCCAAGATGTCTGTCGGCGGTTTGCTAAGGCGGGGTATCTCGCGATCGCTCCAGAGTTATATGCACGGCAGGGTGATGTTTCCAAACTTACCGACATTCCAACAATTATCAGTCAAGTGGTTTCTAAAGTCCCCGATGCCCAGGTGATGTCTGACTTAGATGCCACAGTCGAGTGGGCGAGGAAATCAGGCCAGGGCAATGTTGACAAATTAGGGATTACGGGGTTCTGTTGGGGTGGCAGAATTGTGTGGCTGTATGCTGCCCACAACCCCAATCTGAAAGCTGGTGTTGCGTGGTATGGACGATTGGTAGGTCCATCCAACGCTCTACAACCCAAGTCCCCTCTGGATTTAGCTGGCTCCCTGAAGGCTCCTGTCCTAGGTCTGTATGGTGGCAAGGATGATGGGATTCCGGTTAATACCGTTGATCAGATGCAAGCTGCACTCAAGGCAGCCAAGAGTCCTTCCCAGATCATTGTCTACCCCAATGCACCCCACGCATTCCACGCAGATTATCGTCCCACCTATCGCCCCGTAATCGCCAAAGATGGCTTTATACGGTTACTGGCGTGGTTCAAAAAGTATGGAGTTGCCTGATTTC
>JAYKHH010000241.1:0-7759 GCA_035285265.1 Leptolyngbyaceae cyanobacterium
ACCCAGATGGAGATTTAAATCGAGCCTATCAACGCCAACTCAACGGAGATCTCAGTCATCCTTGGCTATTTATTTCCTGTCCTACCATGAAGTCCCGCGAACCAGGGATGGCTCCCAACGGCAACCACGTTTTGGAAATTGTCACAGTTTGTCCCTATGAACCCTTTAAGGAACTGCATGACACCCATCCACAAGCCTATAAAGCTAAAAAACGCGAAGTCTACCAAGAACTCATGACCAGCGTTCGGGATGTCATTCCAGATGTGGATGCCTATGCTCGCATGAAGGTCTACGGCACCCCTACCACCAGTGAATTCTATTTGGGGCAACCCCAAGGCAATATTTATGGAACAAAATTAGTCCCCCGACAAGTAGGTCTCAATCGTTTAGGGTACCGGACAGAATTGCCAAACCTCTTCCTCGTCGGTGCATCCGCAGGATATCCCGGCATACCGGGGGTGATTGGCAATGGTATGGATGTCGCTGAGATGATCACCCAACAATCGATTCGGACTCGGTTGCCAACCCCAGCAGCTTCATCCGTGAGTCCAGCTTTAGCTCACCATTAGCTGCAGATACTTGGCTCCAGCATTTAGCGCGATTCTAGGGATTGCTGCAGGTCTGTCAAGGGGGATATCCGCCGTCTAATATTTTATACCTCTGGATACAGCCTGCCAGTTGCAAAGGCTGCGCCATCAGTAGGATGAGCCAGTCTAGGAGGAGAGCTAGGGTAAAGAAGCATTTCAGGTTAAACCGTAACACCTTCAGGAGGATCAAGATGGCTAAGGCTAACCCAGCACAAATCCAGCATGACTTAAAAGGCATTGACTATCCCGCTAACAAACAGAAATTAGTAGAACATGCCCAGCAACACGGTGCCAGTGAAAATGTGCTCTCAGTCTTGAAACAATTACCAGAACAGGACTATGGAACTCCCGTCGAAGTTAGCAAGGCGATCGGTGACCTCGAATAATTAACCCCTTTCTCTCGTTAACCCCTTTTCTCAAGCTCAGTCCAGCAGCACCCCCTAGACCCTGACAGAGCCTACGGCGTGCTGATGGATGTGGATTCTTGCTAGATCCAGTGCTCAGATGGGTAACTTCAACCTATGGCAAGTTGAAGTTACCCATCGTCTACTCTATGGATCGAAAAATCAAAGAAATCAATCGCCCCTTAATGTTGTTTGTCGCTTGTAGTGTTGCAGGTGCGATCGTGGGAGGCACAGCCAACTGGATTGAAAGCCGTCAATGTTTACAAGCGACGACTCTAACCAATCAATGCCTGATGCAAAGCCCCCTAACCAAGACAATTGCAGGAATGGGCAGTGGCTTACTAGCAGGAGCAGGGGCGGCACTGGGTGCAACCTGGCAACTGAGACAAAAACAAGGATAACTGAGGAGAGTTCCTAAAAGATTGACCGACGAGGGCGCAAGCATTGCGCCCCTACCCTAAGCAGTGCCATGCTCGACGCCTCTACAGGTCAGATGCAAAATCTGAGAATACAGACTTTTTTAAGTATTAAGCATAACTGTTTGATTACAGCCACCTCTGCTATAGTGCTTCCCTGGAATGGCATCTCAATCTAGTTTTGGATTGAGCATTTAAATTACTAAGCTGTCTCCAAAATTAGATTTAACCCATAGAATGAGGGTTAAATATCTCCACTGAGCTGAACCAGACTCTATGAGTTCAACCCTACCTTTACCAGACGATACTTTTGTAGATCAGTTCCAAACTGGTCAGATCACTGATAAGCAATCATCTGATACTGTGGTATCCGAGTTGGAGCGGCATATCCCAGTCAATGGCTTATCAGAAGCTGACTTATTTCTTCGCCATCGCCTCAGAATTGTGGAAGATTTATGGGAACTCGTTCTACATCAGGAATGTGGGCAGGACTTAGTTGACTTACTCAAGCAGTTGCGGGCCATTTGCTCTCCAGAAGGACAAGCTTCCGGGGATTCAGAAGTAGAAGCCTTAATGGTGGTCGAAAAGCTCGATCTCAACGAAGCAATTCGGGCTGCTCGCGCCTTTGCTCTCTATTTCCAGTTGATCAATATTGTTGAGCAACATTACGAGCAACGAGATCAGCAGCAGCAGTATCGAGCCGCCTATGAAGAAACCACGATTCAGGGTGAAGGACAGGCGACTAAAACGACCAAAGGTCCTAATAGCTCCTTTACCCAGACTGAGGGGGGGCTCTCAGAATCTGAGGATTTACTCAAGAGCTTACGAGAGCTAGGGGGGGCTCGGCGCGATGTCGGAGCTTTTCACTGCCTATTCCCTAAATTATGGGAGCTAAATGTACCACCCCAGCAAATTCAAGCATTAATCGATAACCTAGATGTGCGATTGGTGTTTACCGCCCACCCTACAGAAATTGTGCGCCATACCATTCGAGATAAGCAGCGACGGATTGCTAAGGTGCTGCGCCAACTCGATCGGGTTGAAGAAGGTCTGGGTGCCCTAAGTTTTGATGCCTCCTGGGAAGCAAAAGAATTAAAGGAAGAATTAACTCAAGAAATTCGGCTCTGGTGGCGCACCGATGAACTCCATCAGTTCAAGCCGACGGTATTAGATGAAGTGGACTATACCCTCCACTACTTTAAGGAAGTGCTGTTTGATGTCATTCCCCAACTGCATCAACGGTTTAAGCGGGCATTGCAAACTTCCTTCCCTAGGCTGCGCCCGCCTCAATATAATTTTTGCAAGTTTGGCTCTTGGGTCGGCTCCGATCGCGATGGCAACCCGTCCGTCACCCCCCAGATCACCTGGCAAACCGCTTGCTATCAGCGAAATTTGGTTCTAGAAAAATACATCCAATCCATGGGGCGGCTGATTGATTTATTGAGTCTCTCCCTCCATTGGTGTGATGTGTTGCCTGACCTGCTGGAATCCTTGGAGCAAGACCAGGTCAAGATGCCAGAAATCTATGACCAGCTAGCCATTCGCTACCGTCAGGAACCCTATCGACTCAAGTTAGCCTATATTCAAAAGCGGTTAGAAAATACCCGTTTACGCAACCAGCAGCTCAGCAACAGCAATAGCATTCAAGAAGTTGTGGAGGTTCATTCCACCAATGGCTATGCATCTGGAGCTGAATTTTTAGCTGAGTTACACCTAGTGCAACGCAATCTAAAGGCCACGGGCATCAGTTGCCGTGATCTCGACTACTTAATTTGTCAGGTAGAGATTTATAGCTTTAGTCTGGCCCATTTGGATATTCGTCAAGAAAGTCCCCGCCATGCGGATGCGCTGAGTGAGATTGCCCAATATCTACAAATTCTGCCCTGTCCTTACAACGAATTACCAGAAGCGGATCGGATTGCATGGTTGGTTCAGGAACTCCAAACTCGCAGACCGTTAATTCCCACGGAATTGCCTTTTTCTGAGAAGACCTGTGAAACCATCGAAACCTTCCGGATGGTACGCAAACTTCAGCAGGAGTTTGGCCCAGAAATTTGCCAAACCTACGTAATTAGTATGAGTCACGCAGCCAGTGATTTACTGGAAGTGCTCTTACTCGCTAAGGAAGCAGGGCTGTATGACCCAGCCACAGGGGTGGGAAGTCTTCAGGTAGTACCCTTATTTGAAACCGTAGAGGACTTAAAGTGTGCCCCTGCGGTGATGCAGTACTTGTTTGAGTTGCCGCTATACAGTGCTTTTCTGCGCGGAGGTTACTTAGCAACTACTCTGCCCCAGCCCAACGTTCCTGAAGCGATGGCTCAAGGTAACCAGCCCGCTCTGCAAGAAATTATGCTGGGTTACTCTGACAGCAATAAGGATTCTGGGTTCCTCAGTAGTAACTGGGAAATTCATAAGGCTCAACAAGCTCTAGAAAAACTGGCGGAGCAGTACGATGTCAGGCTCAGGATCTTCCACGGACGGGGTGGATCGGTGGGTCGAGGCGGTGGCCCTGCCTACGAAGCGATCTTGGCGCAACCGGGTCGAAGTGTAAACGGACGGATCAAAATTACCGAACAGGGCGAGGTGCTGGCCTCTAAATATTCATTGCCAGAGTTGGCGCTCTACAATCTGGAAACCGTGACGACGGCGGTGATTCAAACGAGCTTGCTCCGGGCTGGATTTGATGATATTGAATCCTGGCGGGAGATTATGGAGGAGTTGTCGGCGCGATCGCGGACTCACTACCGCAGCTTAATCTATGAACAGCCTGACTTTGTAGATTTCTTCCATCAAATCACACCCATTGAAGAAATTAGTCAACTCCAAATCAGTTCCCGCCCTGCCCGTCGCGGTGGCAAGAAAGATCTAGGCAGTCTCCGAGCCATTCCCTGGGTATTTAGCTGGACTCAAACCCGCTTTTTGCTGCCAGCTTGGTATGGGGTAGGCACAGCCCTCAAGGAATTCTTAGATGAAGAGCCAGAGCAACATCTGAAGTTAATGCGCTATTTCTACTTGAAATGGCCTTTCTTCAAGATGGCAATTTCTAAGGTAGAGATGACCCTTTCCAAGGTGGATCTGCAAATTGCTCACCACTATGTCAGTGAACTCAGTCAACCTGAAAACCTAGAGCGGTTTGAAGGGGTATTTGAGCAGATTGCCAGTGAATACCACCTAACTCGCGAGTTAGTCCTACAAATTACGGGGCACAAACGCCTCTTAGATGGCGATCCTTCTTTGCAGCGATCTGTGCAGTTACGTAACGGCACAATTGTGCCCCTAGGCTTCCTACAAGTGTCTCTGCTCAAACGCCTGCGGCAGTATCGCAATAGCACTACGGCGGCAATCATTCGTTCTCGCTATAGTAAGGGAGAATTACTACGGGGTGCCCTGTTAACCATTAACGGTATCGCTGCTGGAATGCGAAATACCGGTTGATGGGGTAACGTCTCCATCCACAATTCCCCCCTTTGCCAGTAGCCTTCAAAACCCTTTCTGTTCTATTCGTTAACAGAGAGAATTTTCACTAATAAGCGGTTTGGAGAGCTATCAGTCCCGTGCTCTACCTGCAAAGTGAGCATTAGGATACAGGTCGAACTTGTCTGCGGAGGAATTTTTGATTTGCCAAGCAGGTTTTGAAGCTCAAACTTTTGGCAGTCAACCAGATCTACACTAGAAGTTGGCGTTCACAGAATCTAATATGACTGAGCAAACAAATGCTCGCGACTTGTTTCGCGCAGCCTATGAGAATCGGTATACCTGGGATGCCAGTTTTCCTGGCTACAGTGCAGAGGTGCAGTTAAAGCAAGGAGATGAGGTCTACACAGGCAATGTGCGGATTAACCATGACCTCAGTGTTGAGGTGGATGGATTTGCAGATGAGGCAGTCAAAGAGTCTGTCTATACCCAACTCCGAGATGTAGTAACTCACCGCAAGCGGAATAGTTTTGACAATGCCCACGGTAAAAACACCTTTCATCTGGGTGAAGCTGATGAAACGGGAGCCGTTGCGATCTTGGTGCAAGGAGATGCGATGGGGTCGAACTACAAGCTCCGAGGACGTGAGATTAGCCAGGTGAGTCGAGTGATGGGACGGATGGCTTTCACGATTGACCATAAAGCTAGTTTAGATACGGGTAAAGGGTATATCTCTTCCAAATACGATGCGGTATTCCGCAATCCTCAAACCGATGAAGTGATCCGGGTTTTGAATTTTGAAGATACGTTTACACCCGTCGGTGACTATTATGTGATGACCCATCAGGTGATTCACGCCTACGAACAAGGTCAACGGACGACGACGGAATTTAGTTTTTCAAACGTAAAACTACTGGAACCGGTAGCGGTTTAACCAGGAACTTAAGCAACGATTAAGATTAAATTAGATACTTCAAAAAGGTGGACTATGCCTGCAACTCTAGAACTTACGCCTGAAAATGTTGAAACAGTACTGGATGAACTCCGCCCTTACTTGATGGCGGATGGGGGCAATGTAGAGCTTGTGGAACTGGATGGCCCCATTGTCAAACTGCGTCTACAAGGTGCCTGCGGCTCTTGCCCTAGTTCTGCCATGACCCTCAAAATGGGCATTGAGCGGAAGCTCCGGGAATCAATTCCTGAGATTGCTGAAGTTGAGCAAGTACTTTAGTTTTTTCTAGCAATTGCTGAGTTGGAGAAGGGAGGGGGGCGATCGCCCCCCTCCCTTCTATCTTGAGGAAGTTTCCATGTTGCACTTGCGAGGGTATTTGAAAAATTCTCCAGTGTGAGAGGGAACACCCAGAATGGAGATCTGCCACCGTAGAATCTGGCTTTCAAAGCGTCTTTGAGTAGGACACGAGGGATGTCTATCCTTCACGCACCCCTTTTCAAACACCCTCTGAGCTTGGTGATCAGTTGAATCCCTGCGGTTTTCAGCAATTGTTTGGCAAGCTTTTGCGAGACATAGCCTTTGTCAGATACTTTGGTTACCTCTGTTTTTTCCGGTTGACATGGAACTTAAACCGTATTGAGTCTGCTAGAATAACGGGGTTGTTTTCATTGAAGTACCTTTGAGTCAGTCAATAGACCTTCCCAAGGTAGATGACTTTTTGCAGGAATTGGCAACGATTCAGCAGACGGGATCTAAAAGAATTGCTCTTTTGGGTTCGCGCCACGTTCCAATTACCCATCAACATTTGATTGAAATGATGAGCTATGCCTTGGTTCTGTCGGGCAACCGCCTGATCACCTCTGGTGCAACCGGAACCAATTCGGCAGCCATTCGGGGCGCAATGCGGGCCGACTCTAACCTATTGACGGTAATTTTGCCTCAAAGCTTAGAGCGTCAACCGCGTGAGTCTCGTGATCAACTTGAACAGGTGATGCACTTAGTTGAAAGTCCGGAGAATGATCACTTGTCCTTAAGTGAGGCGAGTGCGTTGTGTAACCAAGAGATTATTTCTAGGTGTCAGCAGCTAATTTGTTTTGCGTTTCACGATAGCACGACGCTACTTAAGACTTGTCATGATGCCGAAGATCAACGCAAAATTGTCACCTTATTTTATTTTGATTAGGTAAATTAGCGTCAGTTCAATGACAGGATTATGGGAAGGACTGCGCTTCGCACCGCCTTCCCAAAGATTGTGTTGGTGTGGTGTGTGGGAAGCGCATGCTCTCCCCGATGGCGAGAGTGTCGGGGGATATGAACTAGTTATCAAATTCCAGCTCTGTTTCCTTACAGAAGTTAAAAGCGGCAGGCTCCGATGGGCCATCCTTATAGACAGCTCGGATTTGCCAAACACAACCGCTGTTATTCGTTGAAGCATCCCATTCAAAGGTTGAAGTTTTGCCAGGATTAATTGAGCTGTCCTCAAAGACACCCCACTCACGACCATCCTCCGATACCTCAATGCGCTGAATTTTGGAATCACCACTATTCGTGACCGTGAAAGTCCAGCCATTCGCTTTAGCAAACGAAACATTGAAAGCGGATGCAGACACAACGGCTGCTAACCCAACAAAAATCCTTTGAAGATTCTTTTGCATATCGTCCACACCTCTCTGAGACAAATGGGTACAAGCATTTATGGTGCCTATTTATTCATAGCCTAAGCTTGCCCGTCCGGCCCAAAATGTAACATTAGCTCAAAGTGTTTCTACTGCCTTCGTGTGCCAGTAGGTCAGCATCGTAAATATCCAGAGCTGTTAGGTATACCCACTCAGCCCTGGATTCCAGTTGAGACGAATCAAGGTGTGCTAAGGATTGAAACAACACCCTAAATCAGGCTCAGAGTCAGCTATCCAATCATCTGAGTACGGAATCCGATGTTCAGATTTATTGTATCTTCACTAAAAAGTAGGGTGCGATCGCTCAAAT
>JAYKHH010000242.1:0-6552 GCA_035285265.1 Leptolyngbyaceae cyanobacterium
TTTGGCGCACCCCTGCCACACCGTCGATATTCAAACCAACGGATTCTGCTTCCGCAATAAACAAGTCCGTATCTTTCAGGAGGTGCTTGGTGGGGAAATTGGGATTTGCGTAGTTGCGATCGCACATCCGTTGCAATTTTTTATCAAAGGTCGGCGCATAGAGGGCACTTTGCCGCAAAATTTGCATAAAGGTTTCTACCTCTACCCCCTGACGGAGCACAAATCCTAGACTAGTAGCAAAAGCAGTGGTGAGGGAGGCAATCAGTTGATTGAGAGCGAGTTTGAGGGCGGAGGCCGATCCCACGGGGCCAATCAGCACAGGCTCTGGGCCAAAGTTTTTCAGCAATCCTGACCATTGGGTAAATTGGGCGGGAGAACTCCCCACCATAATCATCAGTTTGCCTGCTTTAGCTTCTGGGATGCTCCCCAAAACGGGAGCTTCTAGATACTCCCCTCCAGCGGCGGTGACTTGATCGGCGATCGCCCGACTTTCACTCGGCGCAATCGTACTCATTTGAATAATCGTCCGACCCGATAGCAGGGGAATTGTCTCCTCCGTCAAGACCATCTCTTGAATGGCCTGGGCATTGGTCAGCATGAGAATAATGCAATCAGCCGTTTGGATCACTTCCGCAGGGGTGGCGGCGATCGCTGCGCCCGCTTCCTGGAGCGGTGCTAACTTCGAGGCAGTGCGGGTGTAGGCAATTAGCGCTAGGTTGGCATCTGATTCGTTAGCATCTAAGATGCGCTGAGCCATGGGCAGCCCCATCAGTCCAGTTCCCATAAATCCTACACTCACAATTTACCTCCCAAATGCTAGTTGCCATCACAAACTATAAAGGAGAACTAGCAGCCTTGAGTGCTGCTTTGGTCTGGTCTGTTGCCGCTCTGGTCTATACTCGCGTGGGGCAACAGATCTCAGCTTCGATGCTGAATTTGATCAAAGGGTTGATTGCGATCGCCCTGTTAGGCCTAACCCTCTACATCCAAGGTAACGGGTTTCCTACGGTGAGTCCGATTGCCTTCAGCCTATTGTTGTTAAGCGGGGTTCTAGGCATTGGTCTAGGGGATACGTTTTACTTCAAAACCTTGAATTACTTGGGGCCAAGACGCACGCTGCTGTTAGAAGCCCTAGCGCCTCCCTTGGCTGCTCTCTTAGCGCTAGTTTTTTTACAAGAACAACTCAGCCTCATCAATTGGCTAGGCATTGGAGTCACCATTGCTGGGGTGACCTGGGTTGTGAGTGAACGGACTCCCAATTTGCCTGCTGAGCAACCTGTCCAATACCTGCTGCGAGGAACGGGCTATGGGTTACTGGCAGCGCTAGCCCAAGCGGGTGGAGCTGTGCTCTCTCGATCAGCCCTCACTCAAAGCAACATTGATCCCCTTTGGAGTACGCTGCTGCGGTTAGGGGGTGGAGTGTTAATCCTATTGCCGTGGCTAGGGGTTACCTATCAGCTTAAATCTGGGCGAGGAGGATTTGCACAACCCCGTCCCCGTTGGGGGATGTCTTTGGTAGGGGCGATCGCCCTGACTGCTTTTTTCAGTACCTACTTGGGCATCTGGCTACAACAAACGGCGCTTAAGTACACTGCAACAGGTGTGGCTCAAGCCCTCAGTGCCACCAGTCCTCTGTTTATCTTGGCGATCGCTATAAAAATGGGTGAGAAAGTTAGCCTTCGAGCCATCCTCGGCGTGTTCATCACCTTGGCTGGAATTGCGCTCCTATTAGGCTTCCGGTATAGCTAACTGAGATCTGCCACCCCCGCTAGGAACTTAAGTTCCTAGCTCATAGCGCAAGTCCATGGAAATGGACTATAAAATCCTCTTCGAGTCCTCTCTAAGAGGACTTTTGCTGTGAGCCCGGAATTCATTCCAGGGCGGGACTGCGAGGTGCCGTTAAGCAGGTTGCCAGATTGGGTCTAATCAGCCTACTCAACGTCAAAGGTTACGGCTCAATTTTGACTGAAATGATCTTGTCGCCTTTGCGAATGGCATTCACAACATCCATATCTTCAGTCTTACCAAAGGTGGTATGTACCCCATCTAGATGCGGTTGGGGCGCATGACAGATAAAGAACTGACTGCCCCCTGTATCCCGACCCGCATGGGCCATGGATAGGGTGCCTGCTAGGTGCTTGTTGGAATTGATTTCACACTTGATTTTGTAGCCAGGGCCACCAGTACCCGTCCCGTTGGGACAGCCCCCTTGAATCATAAAATTGGAGATGACGCGATGAAAGTTAAGACCGTCATAAAAGCCTTTTGTAGCTAGATCTACAAAGTTTTTCACGGTATTGGGGGCATCCTGGTCAAATAGCTCCAGGTTAATAGTGCCCTTGTCCGTTTCCATAATGGCGCGAGTCATAATGCTTCCTTGGTTGTAATGATGGCTTGAACAGGAATTTTGCAAACACTCCTGATTCTACTCCAACACTTGGGGCGACTGCCTCAAGCAAGACACTCCTGGCAAGATCCGCAAGTATAGCCCATTGATGTTACAGGGCGATCGCCCTACAGTTTTTGACACGAGGAGAGATGCATTACTATTGATGGCTGAATAGCGACGCGCCGATACTAAAATTTTGGTAGTCCCTTAACCTCAAAATCATCAATGCTTAATCTTTCTGCCCTACAACTTCAATTAAGCTTTAAGGCTTAGGGACTGTCAGCCAAACCCATGACTTATAGGTTTGTTCCTCTTCGTTCGCGTTATCCAACCAGTACATCGTGAATTAAATACCTATGAAGCGGCGCAACTTCTGTCTTTATTCGGCTCTGTTTATCATCTCTGGTTGCACAACTGCCACGACTCAATCCTCTAATCCTTCTCAGAGCGCTTCTCCCCTTTCAGCCTACATCAAGCCAGAGAAGATAAGGTTTGCCGTCTCTGATGTTAAGGGTATAGAAGGCTTGGAAAAGGATTACGAACCGCTACGGTTACTTCTGGAGAAGATTCTGGAGACTAAGGTGGAGTTTTTTCCAGTAGACAGCTACATTGCAGCAGTGTCCGCCCTACAACAGGATCAGGTTGACCTAGTCTTTACAGGCCCCTCGGAGTATGTAGTCATGCGTGCCCGGACGAATGCAGTTCCGATTGCAGCCATTGAGCGCCAAAATTACTACTCGATCCTTGCAACTCGATCCGATAGTGGGATCAAGTCGGTGCAGGATCTGAAGGGCAAAACTATTGCGATGTGGGAAGTTGGCTCAACTAGCGGCTATTTAGGCCCCACCAAATTACTGATTGATGCGGGATTAGATCCTAAGGTTGACGTGACCATCAAGCTCCTAGGAAAAAAAGGACTAGATGCCTTAAAAAACGGGGATGTGGATGCATGGGGAGGAGGTTTTGTGCGTCATGAAAAATTCCTGAAAGACAAAAACTTGACTGAAGCCGACTTACCTATCGTGGCGAAGGGTGTTTCATTGCCCTCCGATCCCTTTGTGTTGAATAGTAAGTTAGATGCCGCTCTCGTCGCAAATATCCAGCAACGCATTTTTCAGAATCAAGCCGAGATTTTAGCAGCTATCGCCCCAGCCGATGGTGCTAAGTTCACTGGGGGCAAGATGATTAAAATTCAAGACACAGACTTTGATATGATTCGGCAAGTTTATAAGGTGATGGGACAAGGTGCTTTCCTGGAGGGTTAGGGAGAGAATTTCTCTCGATCTGGCACGGACGTGTTCTGAATATCTATAAAATTAGTCCTGTTTGAAGATGTACTCACCCGGATATCAATAGGCTGAGAAGAGGAACTTTCCAGGTTCTCCCCTGCCAACGGGATACTAATTGTTCGAGGTGAAGCTTGGAAACCTTTTTGAGAATTCTCCAGCCCTATGTGGGACGCTTAGGGATTGCCAAAAAAATTGCCTATGGGTATTCCTTAGCCATTGGTGTAGCAGTCACAGGAGCAACGGTTGGGTTGGTGGTGGGTGATTATTATCAGGAGCAAGCCCAAGCTCGATTAGCGATCGCTCATGAGCAAGAAGATCTGGTCAGCACCTTAGCCAGGAACACATCGGCCATTCGTTCCCATCCCCAACGACTGATCATGGTGTTAGGGAATCCTATCTGGTTTGACTTGGAGCGATCGCAGTTGTTGGGGACTGTCAGCCAAATTCAAGCTCTCTCCTCTGAGCTTCAAAAATTTATTGAGCAAAATCCTACGTCTCTGGCGATGCCTAAGCAGGATTTTCAACAGTTTATCCAGACTTATCAAACCACGATAACCGCCTACAAACAGTGGGCAGAGATGATTTGGGAGCAGTTTAAACCTGCGGATCTCCAACGGCAAGCAATACCCAAGGCTCAGCAAGATTTGTTGGTAGCCCTACGGAAAGACTCATTCATTGCTCTGGAAGTCAAATTTGACCGCTTTACTGAACAATTGGATCGAAATATCAAAGCGGCTCAAAATCAACGCTTAGCTGCAAGCGCCCAGGCGGAAGCTGCAGAAGCCTTACGCTTAAACATCATTCTGGGCAGTATGGGTGGAGCTGTGTTATTAGCAGTTATTCTGGCAATTCTGACCAGTCGCATGATTGCTCGTCCTATTGAAGCCGTGACGAACATTGCCCAACAGGTTGCTCGTGAATCTAACTTCACTCTGCAAGTCCCTGTCACCACCACCGACGAGATTGGAATGCTGGCTATTTCGTTTAACAGTCTGATTCAAAAAATAGACAAGTATACCCATGAACTGGAACTGAGCCGCGATACCTTGGAAGATCGAGTGGAGGAGCGAACGCAAGAACTTCAGCAAGCCCTTAACCATGTTAGGCAGGCCCAATCTCAGTTAGTTCAAGCCGAGAAGATGTCTGGCCTAGGGCAGCTTGTGGCAGGTGTTGCCCATGAAATCAATAATCCCGTCAACTTTATTCATGGCAATTTGATTCATGCCAATCAATACATCCAAGATTTACTGGAACTCCTTACCCTCTACGATCGCCAGTACCCTGATTCCCCTCTGGATATTCAAACGAAGGCAGAGGAGATTGATCTGGAATTTTTACGGGAAGATTTACCAAAGGTCTTGGGCTCTATGCAGCTAGGCGCGGAGCGAATTCGTGAAATTGTGCAATCGTTACGCAATTTTTCCCGTCTGGATGAAGCAGAAATTAAGGCTGTAGAGATTCATGAGGGAATTGATAGTACCCTCATGATTCTCCAGCACCGTCTCAAGTCCAATAGTCACCGTCCGGCCATTCAGGTGATCCGAGACTATGGTTCTTTACCGTTAGTAGAGTGCTATGCCGGACAGCTCAATCAGGTGTTTATGAACATTCTGACGAATGCCATTGATGCCTTGGAAGAACGTGATATGAAGCGATCTCCCACGGAACTCAATAATCATCCCAGCCAAATTACAATCCGAACTGAAACGATGGTGGATCAAGTTGTGATTCGCATTGCTGATAATGGGCTAGGGATGACGGAAGAAGTGAAAAAGCGATTATTCGATCCCTTCTTCACTACTAAAGCAGTGGGTAAAGGAACTGGGTTGGGGATGTCGATTAGCTATCAGATTGTCACGGAAAAGCATGGAGGATCTCTAACCTGCGTATCAGAGATAGGACGAGGGACAGAGTTTGTGATTCAAATTCCGCAACCCGCTTCTCTGCCTCTGGCTCGTCAATGAAGGTAAAAGTAAAAGCGGGCGCAAGCATTGTGCCCCTACAGCAGTAATTACTTTACTTTCTGTAAAATTTATAGAGAGGAGATTTTACCAGCCGAGCACTTGAGCTATCTGCTCACAGAGGGTGACAGGGTTAAAGGGCTTTGAAATTAAACCAGCAATGCCCAGTGGCTCAAAACGAGTGCGGTCAATGTGTAAAACTCTGGCCGTCAACAAAACAACTGGAATTGCCTGAACGGCGGGAATCTTTTGCAGTTGTTCAAAAAGGGCTACCCCATCCATCTCAGGCATCGACACATCCAGCAAAATAGCATCGGGTTGGGCCGTCTGTGCTTTCAGCAGTCCTTCCTTTGCCGACTCTGCGCTCACTACCTCCCATCCCCCCAGATCCTCCAAACACGCCTGGACAATTTCTCGGATCGGTTCTTCGTCATCAATGATCAGAATACGCTTGGTGGACATAGATGCTCTTAATCTAAAAAATTTATGGACGGGAAGGAATGGAATGGGGTGAGGTGGGCAAGGTTAGATAAAAGATACTGCCCTCACCAAGGGTACTTTCTACCCAAATTTTTCCACCATGCTGTTGCACAATACTACGACATATAGACAACCCTAAGCCGGTACCTCCCTTTTGACGGGAATCAGAGGCATCTACCTGCTGAAAGCGCCCAAAAATACTGGCGAGCTTGTCTGGGGGAATTCCACGCCCTTGATCCGCGACGGAAAGCAGAACGTAATCTGCGTAAGGCTGGGCATTCAAGGTAATCATCGTCTGGGGGGGTGAAAACTTGATGGCATTGCTAATCAGGTTGGTCAGGGTTTGAATCATGGCATCGGGATCTGCCCAAACTTGGATGGAGACAGAAGGGAGGGTTAGGGTAATCTCCGCTTGATCGGCGATCGCTTGCAT
>JAYKHH010000243.1:0-5137 GCA_035285265.1 Leptolyngbyaceae cyanobacterium
ATGAAACCAAGGGTAATGCTGGCCCGCCAGAGGATGGCTGCCACGACGAGGGCTGCTACACCCATCGAAAGGGCCACAAACCGGAAATGAGACGGCAGTTTTCTCAGCAGTAGAAGATCTCCTCCAATCAAACCTAGACCCGTGAGGAACCAAAACCAGGGTGGACTGAAAGCAAAGGCAGGTTGAGCTGTGGCTGCTGCCACGAACCAGAGAACAGAGACATGGGATAACACATCCATCTCCTAGGAATTCAGACTGTAAGGGGAAATCAAACTTGTTATTTCCATTACAGGTGACCCAGATTGGAGTTCAGGACTGAGTTATTTGAGAACTGATTGACTTCTCATCGACTTTGGCCATCGACTTTGGTAAGAGCTGACTCTTAAAATTACTACCAATGTCTGGGTGGATGTCTGTTATGCCGCGATCGCTCCGGGTGCAAGCTCAATACCTACCGATCACGAAAGCTTCTTTGCTGCGTCATGGTTTTCCGAGCCAGAAGATTTTGGCGGAAGATCTGGGGATTGCCCAATCGACGGTGAGCAACTTTCTCAATGGCAAGCCCGTTGATTATTTGAATTTCCTAGAAATCTGCCGGGTACTAGGGCAAGAGTGGCGAGATATCGCCAACTTAGAGGAGCCCCTTGAATCAGAGATCGAACCCCCAACCTTGCCGACCCAGAAAAAACTGACAGGGATGATTCGGGCGGTCTGTTCGATGACGCTGAACCTGGCCCAAACCCTGCAGCAATCCTTTCATAGTGCTGGACACGAGGTCTTGATTCCTGAACACCCAATCGCTTTGGCAACCCACTGGCAAGCTTGTGATTATTGGGTGTTGCTCCTCTCTCCTGTGGCTGTTACGAGCGAACTGGTCTTGGAAGAAGTCCGATTCGTGGTGGATCTACGTCAACAAGTGGCTTCCAAGCCCGCTATCTTTCCCATCTGTGTGGATTTGCAGCCCGATTCCCCCTGTTCCTTTGATCTGTTGCAACTGCTCCAAGGCATCCAACCTTGGCAGTGGCGCTGGGCTGATCCTCCTTCTAGCCTTGCCACCGAAATTCTGACCTTACTCCATGCCGATCGCAAAGCCTTGACCCTCCACCATCCCCTAGCCGTGGATTGGCAAACTTTCTTTGCCCGTCCCATCCTCCTAGAAGAACCTTTGGGCGATCGCCCCCTCCCCGTTGCTGCACCCGAACTCCCCGAAGGGCAAGTCGAACTCACGTCTACCTTTTATATAGAACGTGCGCCGATTGAACAGCGATGTTATGAAGCGATCGCCCAACCGGGAGCTTTAATCCGCATTAAGGCCCCCCGACAGATGGGTAAAACTTCCCTGATGGCCCGTATCCTCCACCAAGCTGAAGCAATGGGGTCAAAAACCGTTGCCCTGAGTTTTCAACTGGCGAATAAGCGGGTGTTTACAAATTCGGATACATTTTTGCAATGGTTCTGTGCCAGCGTCGGCATGGAATTGGGGCAACTGGATGCCCTCGCAGGCTGCTGGCAACTGGCAGATATGATTGGCAGCAATCAGTGTTGTAAAGCCTATTTTGAAAAATATTTACTATCGAGTTCTATCCCCTCCCTGACCCTAGGACTAGATGAAGTCGATCGGGTGTTTGAGTCTCCCGAAATTGCCGACGACTTTTTTGGGTTGTTACGCGCCCTCCATGAAGAAGCCAAGCGACGAGATGTTTGGAAAAAATTTCGCTTGGTTGTAGTTCACTCGACGGAGGTATATATTCCCCTGGATGTCAACAAGTCTCCGTTCAATGTGGGACTGCCGATTGAGTTGCCAGAGTTCACACCCCAGCAAGTGCAAACCCTAGCTTCTCATCATGGGTTGGCATGGGACGAGGAATCTGTGGAACTGCTGATGGATCTGGTGGGAGGCCATCCCTACCTAATACGCTTAGCCCTCTACCATCTGGCACGCCATGACGTAACCCTCAGCCAAATCACCCAGGAAGGTTCCACTGGAGTCGGTATTTACAGTGACCACTTGCGCCGCCATTTATGGAACCTGGAAAAGTACCCAGATCTCCTAGAAGCGATGCGCGAGGTAGTAACCACAACCACGCCCACTCGTCTGCCCTCAGCTCAAGCCTTTAAGTTGCAGAGTATGGGACTGGTGCAGTTACAAGGCAATACCTGTCAGGTACGCTGTCGGTTGTATGAGCAATACTTCCGCTGGTAATGGAGCGATCGCTGGCACTTCCTCAAGTTCTGCACTGCCGGGTCATTCTTTCCTGGCACCATTCCTAAGCAGCCATAGTCAAGGGATACTCCCCCTCAGTCTGCAAACGATATTCCCCGCCTACTTGGTTAACGTGCTCTTGGATGATTTGCTCACTGGGAACGCCCCCTGTATTAACAATCCTTTGATATTCAAAGTAGCGGTGATCCTGCGGTAACCGCCCAACAGGGACAAACTCAGTGTTGTGTCCCGTCAAGTTCACCTGGGCTGCTAGCACCTGACGGATGTAGTGCTTATTGTCCTCAAATAAAACTGCTTCAGGCAAGGTTTTGGGCAAAAATGTTTCTGGGTCTTTGTTCTCGTATTGACGCATCAAGTCACAGGCGAGCCGCAAATGCTCAATTTCCATATTCAGGTGTAGCTCCCACAGATTTTTGATGCGTGGGTCTGTTTCTTGCTGCATGAAAGAGTAATAGAGATAGCACTCGTTGTACTGGTGCAAGACCTCTTGCTCAAACCAAGACGCAGTCGGATCCAGCAGAGATTCGTAGTGGGTAACATGCTGCTCCTCAATCTGCCCAATTTCCAGATATAGACCACGGGCTACAGGATTCATGGGACGATTTCCTACATTCATGTAATAGTTCATCGTTTGTTGCTCAGCAGCCACCAGAGTCAGCACATGCAATAAAGAAATCAGATTCGCCTGGGTTCTATCTGTAGGCTTACGTACATCGTCGTAGGGATGCCGATGTTCTGCCGCCGTAGGGCGACCCGGCATAATTTCGGTTAACCCCCCTACAATTTCCTCAGCCTTCTTGCCCTCTGTCATTTCTAAAAGATTGGCATAGCGATAGAGATGATCAAAGTCTTCCAGTAAACCAAATTCAAAGGCTTGCTTGAGATAAGGATCGGGTTCATTACGGGCTAAAAAGGCCGTCAGATCCACCGCAACCTGTTCATAGCCAATCGTCGCTTCCAAAGTCGATTCATTACCAGGAATCAGCCAGTTCACTGCCTTTTGTTGCTGTTGCTCAATCCGTCGTGTTAAGGCTAAATACTTGCGAATGTCTGGATCAGGAGTATGACGAGCAAACTGATGGGAGAAAAAGACTGACTCAGTTTCAATCCCGTTCAGGGTGATCACCCGCGTTCGAGTGTAGGGATCTACTTCGTTTTTGAGATAGGGCTGAACGTTGAGTTCCGACCAGGAACGAAATTGCTGTTCCATGGGAATTCCTCGTTCTTTGAGAGGATTAAAAGTCATGTTTTTTATATCCAAAATTAGTAGCACAGCTATTCTTTAAACTAGCGATTACTATTTGGATGACCGTCTCTCACAAGTCAGAGAGTTAGGGGTTAAATCCTCTATTATATTTGAACGGATTGATTTAGCTTTTTTCCGGTAGCGATTAGAGCCTCTGGCGATGTATACCAGGGCAACGATAGGGTGAAGTGTGACCCCTGACCTAGTTGAGATTCTAGCGTGATGGAACCACCATGTAATTCTGCTAATTTTCGAGTAATTGCTAATCCTAGACCCGTGCCTTGATGGTGTCGCGCTAGAGAACTATCTAATTGGGAGAAGGGTGAGAACAGTAAAGACTGATCACTGGGAGCAATGCCAATGCCCGTATCCCAAACTACGAAATGAATCATATCTAGGGCACCTGCACTCATGCCTGCTGAATGGTAGATTTTTAAGCCAATCTTGCCAACAGGCGTAAACTTAACCGCATTATTGAGCAAGTTGAGCAACATCTGCTTCAAGCGTCTAGGATCGGTTACCATCTGTTCTAAATCGGGCTGCAGATCAATTTCCAGGGCTAACCCTAAAGCTGAAGCTCGTTCCTGCACTAAACTAATCACGCTTTCACAGATATCGACAATAAAAACCTGTTGCATCTCTAGCTCTAAGCGGTCGGCTTCTAGGCGCGATAAATCTAAAATGTCATTAATCAGCGCTAGTAAGTGCTGGCCACTCTGATGGATTCGATCCAGATAATCCTTTTGTTTATCATTGAGAGCACCCACATACTCTTGAAGTAAAACATTAGAAAAACCTAGAATTGCGGTTAATGGAGTGCGTAGCTCATGGCTCGTAGTGGCAATAAACTCTTCCTTCATGCGGGTCGTTTCCGCAAGCTGATGATTTTGGAACTCTAGGAGCTGCCATTGTTGCCTCAACTCTGTAATATCTCGACAAATGCCAATCACCCGCCGCACGGAACCTTCGGGCTCTACAATCGGTGTGTAAATGCTTTCAAAGCTTTTACTGCCATCAGGTAAGATCACTTCATGATTGACAAAGACGGGTTGGCAGGTTTGAAAGGCTTGACGAATCGGATGATCCATCGCCTCAGCCTGCACCCCCATTAACTCCTGATTGGTTTTTCCCAAAATCTCAACGGGATCTTGCCCCATTAAGGCACTGCCTGCAGGATTGATCGACAGGTAGCGTAGCTCCGAGTCATACTCTACAAACACATCAGAAGATCGCTCTAGAAATAAGCGGAAATAGTCTGCTGTTACCCGTGCGGCATGTTCTTGCTGGAGCGATCGCTGCAACGATTCAGTTCGTTGATTCACCTGCTCTTCGAGATCCTGGGTATAGGTTTGTAAGCGTTTGACTAAGGTAGCTTGCTCAATGGCGATCGCCAGTTGATTTGCAACCGCTTGCACGAGTTGCTGCTCATCCTCCGTCCAAACGCGAGCATCTCGGCACTGGTGGATTACCAACAAACCCCAAAGAGCCAACTTTGGGGCAGCTAGGGGTTTCATCACCTCTAGGGACGGTTCGCTGATCGTATACTGAATCGACACAGCCATCATGCTTCGTACCTGAACCTCAGCCAGCATCGATTGATGACATCCTGCTAAAGCTTCAGCTTGTACATCGGCAATACTCCACAGCCGCCCCCGGTAATATGCCTC
>JAYKHH010000244.1:0-3066 GCA_035285265.1 Leptolyngbyaceae cyanobacterium
TTTTTATTCAATACCTGGGATATTACGTGAGTCTATGCCCCAAGTACGACCTTCCGATCCGGCCTTCCGATCGAGAATCTATGAGCAGCCCCATTTAATCTGTGGGGTGCAAAGCTTTGTGTTCCTAACGAGTTACCTAATCTTGTCAGGGATTTTATCCTCGTGCCTACCCTCCAAATCCCAACTTCTCCAATTTGTGAAGTGTCAGGAATGCCTGACTTGGTGTTAGAGATTCCTGAAACAACCTGGGTATACCCTTAAAAATTAAGCGCCTTAAAAATTAAGCGCCTTAAAAATTAAGCGATAACGTTAAAATTTTGCTAGTGCCTGGAGGCTTTTGCCATGCTTGAATCTTATCGTCATCACCTGTCTGAGCGAGCTGCCTTAGGCATTCCACCGCTCCCCCTCACCGCCCAGCAAACGGCTGCACTGTGTGAGTTATTGCAGCATCCACCGGAAGGGGAGGCAGAGACCTTGCTAGGGTTACTGCGCGATCGCATCCCCCCCGGTGTAGATCAGGCGGCCTATGTGAAAGCTGGGTTTTTAACGGCGATCGCTAAAGGAACCTCTACCAGCCCTTTGATCTCCCCTGTAGAAGCTGTCAAGCTCCTAGGAACGATGATGGGTGGATACAATGTGCAATCTCTGATTGAGTTGTTGAGTCATTCAGAGGAAGCGATCGCCCAAACCGCTGCCGATGCCTTGAGCAAAACCCTGTTAATTTTTGATGCTTTCCATGATGTGTTTGATTTGGCGACTACGAATGCCTATGCCAAGCAGGTTGTAGAGGCATGGGCGGAGGCAGAATGGTTTACCAGTCGTCCTACGCTGCCAGAGGCGATTACGGTCACGGTCTTTAAGGTGCCGGGAGAAACCAATA
Organism: Leptolyngbyaceae cyanobacterium; assembly: GCA_035285265.1. Lineage (GTDB taxonomy): Bacteria > Cyanobacteriota > Cyanobacteriia > JARCMD01 > JARCMD01 > JAYKHH01. Next base: position 881 of record JAYKHH010000244.1, read on the forward strand.
CCGATGATTTCTCGCCTGCCACCCATGCGGCAACCCGTCCCGATATTCCCCTCCATGCCCTCGCCATGTTTGAAACCCGGATGCCCGGTTCCTTGGCGACGATCGCTGAACTCAAACAGAAAGGACATTTGATTGCCTTTGTTGGAGATGTAGTAGGGACTGGATCATCCCGCAAATCGGCGATTAATTCCCTCCTGTGGCACATTGGCCAGGATATTCCCTTTGTGCCCAATAAGCGGACGGGGGGCTATGTGTTGGGAGGTGCGATCGCACCCATTTTCTTTAACACCGCTGAAGATTCTGGGGCGTTACCGATTGAGTGCGATGTCACCCAGCTAGAAACTGGCATGGTGATTACGATCCATCCCTACGCTGGCACGATTACCAATGAAGCGGGGACTGTGATTTCCACCTTTACGCTCAAGCCTGAAACCATTGTGGATGAAGTGCGAGCTGGAGGACGGATTCCGCTGATGATTGGTCGGGCGCTGACCGACAAAACACGGGCTGCTCTTGGCTTAGAAGCAAGTTCACTCTTCACCCGACCCACCCCACCCCAAGAGACGGGCAAGGGCTATACCCTGGCTCAAAAAATGGTCGGGAAAGCTTGTGGTTTACCCGGAGTTCGCCCTGGTACTGCCTGCGAACCGCTGATGACTACGGTGGGTTCCCAAGATACCACTGGCCCAATGACACGGGATGAACTGAAGGAATTGGCTTGCTTGGGCTTCAGCGCGGACTTGGTAATGCAGAGTTTCTGCCATACCGCTGCCTATCCGAAACCAGCAGATATTCAGGTTCACCACGAATTACCTGACTTTATTGCCGAACGGGGTGGCGTTTCCCTACGACCCGGAGATGGCATTATCCACTCCTGGTTGAATCGGATGCTGATGCCCGATACGGTCGGCACGGGAGGCGATTCCCATACCCGCTTCCCGCTGGGAATTTCTTTCCCCGCTGGATCGGGATTGGTGGCTTTTGCCGCTGCCCTGGGCGCGATGCCCCTAAACATGCCGGAATCAGTGCTGGTGCGTTTCAAAGGGGAGTTGCAACCCGGTGTAACCCTACGGGATTTGGTGAATGCGATTCCCTACGTGGCAATCCAACAGGGATTGCTGACCGTTGCCAAGGAGAACAAAAAAAATATCTTCTCTGGGCGGATTATGGAGATTGAAGGGTTACCGGATCTCAAGGTAGAGCAAGCTTTTGAGCTAACTGATGCCACGGCGGAACGCTCCTGTGCCGGTTGTACGATTAAACTCAGCACTGAAACAGTTTCTGAATACCTCCGCTCGAACGTTGCTTTGCTCAAAAACATGGTGGCACGGGGTTATCAAGATGCCAGGACGATGATGCGGCGGGTTGCCAAAATGGAGGAGTGGCTGGCAAATCCGGTCTTGATGGAAGCCGATGCGGATGCAGAATACGCTGCCATTATCGAGATTGATCTCAATGAGATCAAAGAGCCAATTGTGGCGGCCCCCAATGATCCAGATAATGTCAAACTCTTGTCAGAGGTGGCAGGGGATAAAATCCAAGAGGTGTTTATTGGGTCTTGTATGACCAATATTGGGCACTATCGCGCCACTGCCAAGGTCTTGTCAGGAGAACCCCCAGTGAATGTGCGGCTTTGGATTGTGCCACCCACCCGCATGGATGAGCATCAACTGAAGGAAGAGGGCATCTACAGCACCTTTGGGGTGGCTGGAGCCAGAACGGAAGTACCGGGTTGCTCACTCTGCATGGGCAATCAAGCCCGCGTTGCCGACAATACCACGGTCTTCTCAACCTCAACCCGCAACTTCAATAACCGCATGGGCAAGGGTGCTCAGGTTTACCTGGGTTCCGCAGAACTGGCAGCGGCCTGTGCGCTGTTAGGGCGCATTCCCACTGTTGAGGAGTATATGGACATTGTGGCGAAGAAGATCAACCCCTTCGCCGATAATCTCTATCGCTACCTCAATTTTGACCAAATCGCGGGTTTTGAGGATGAAGGGCGAGTGATTGCCTTAGAAGATATGCCCCGAATTGAGGACATTTTAGGGATGCCTGTAACCGCCAGGTAATCGAGCCGGAGGGTTTGGATTTGAGATTGTAGCGATCGCCGCTGGATTAAAGGGGCGATCGCTACCCAACTGAAGCCCATGCACTGACCTAATCTCTGTTTGGCGCTGAACCCTAGC
>JAYKHH010000245.1:0-2920 GCA_035285265.1 Leptolyngbyaceae cyanobacterium
CTGCCACCATCTCGGCAAGACATTGACCCAAGGCTGGTTTCAGGTCTTCTTTCTTTGCCTCCACAATCACAATTGCCGGAGCTTTAATAAACAACTGTTCGGGAGAACGACTGATCAAAAAATCGCAATAGCCACTCAGGTCTGCTTCTGGTTCAACATTAAATTCTTCGCCAGAAAAGATACTAATTTGTCCCTGGAGTTGTCGTTTAACTTCGAGGAGCACCGGGTTGATGATGCCCTCAGAACGAGCTTTTTTAGTGCTGACAGCGATCGCCCAAGGCAGCGTTTCTTTCAAAATCTCTTGCAGAAGTAGGGTAGGAGTAACCGGGGAAATGTCTGGTAAAAACCGCTGTCCTTCCACGATTGTGAGATCAAAATCCTCTACGGCCCTGCTAAGAGTGAATTTACTATAGGGCATGGCATTAAAACCTAAATTTGTAGCCAGGGAACTATGGGGCTAAATCTAGCGATCGCAGACGTTCAGCACGATCTATAACAGAGGATTTGCGATACATGGCACTGTGCGGGAGAACTCGCAGAATCTCTGCGACGGTCGTGATACCTGTTGTCACCTTCTCAATGGCTGCGACCCGGAAGGAGTCAAAGTTGATTTCGTGCAGATAGCGGTGCAACTGGGTCATGGTGCCTTCATGGATAATGTGTCGTACCGTATCATCGACGTGGAGCATCTCAATAATGGCTTCCCGTCCCAAGTAACCGGAATTGAAGCATTTGGGGCAACCCTTTCCCTGCCGCCACCCGTCTGGGTTTGCTTGCTCTCGCTCCAACCCTAGCACCTTCAAATCTGCATCGGTAGGCGTGTAAGACTCTGCACAGTGAACGCAGACTTTACGAACTAGTCGCTGAGCTACAATTCCTAAGAGTGCATCACTTAATAGACCCGGATCAGGGCCAATATCTTTCAGTCGGGGAATAGCACTAGGAGCATCGTTGGTGTGTAGGGTCGTCAGCACCAAATGCCCCGTCAGGGCAGCTCGAATGGCCGTCTCGGCAGTTTCATGATCCCGAATCTCCCCCACCATAATCACGTCTGGATCTTGACGTAAAATGGCGCGCAGCCCAGCCGCAAAGGTCATACCTGCCGCTTCATGGACTTGAGTTTGGGTAATACGAGGTAGCACATACTCAACGGGGTCTTCGACTGTCACTACATTGACGTGTTCTGTGGCAACAGCTTGCAGGCTGGTATAGAGGGTGCTGGTTTTACCCGATCCCGTTGGCCCTGTAAAAATAATCATGCCCTGGGGTTGGCTTAACCACCCTTGATAGATGGCCAAGGTTTTGGCGGAAAATCCTAGGTTTTCCATAGTAGTGAAGGGATTTTGCTGGGGCAGCAAGCGAATCACCGCTTTTTCACCCCCAATGCAGGGTAGGGTACTGACCCGCATATCTAACCCTGTATCGGTCGATTGGGTTGAAGCATAGCTCTCGGCGATACGGCCATCCTGGGGGCGACGGCTTTCGGAAATCACCATATCGCACATAACCTTGAGGGCGACGATAACTCTACGACTGATGTCTAAGGGTAAAGTCGTCACATCCCGCAAAATCCCATCAATGCGAAACCTGACCCTCAACCCTTCAGGAGTAGGCTCTAAATGAATATCACTGGCTCGGTTAGAAAGTGCCCGACCAATGATCGTTTTGATGCGGTCAATCTGGTCGGCTGCCTTGGTGAGATAGAGTTCCGTGGTTTCACTAATATCATCTTGCTCTACTTGACCCGTTAACGGGTTCACCATGGATTGAGAGGAGATCTGCTTTGTATCTAGGTTTTGCAGGTGATACCAGGCTTTATAGCTTTTTTCAGAGATGGGGATGATTTTGATGTCAGTGAAGGTGCGATCGCCCAGTTTTCGGGTATCCTCCTCTGCCATGGAAATCGGACTTCCTAGGTAGTAGCAATTACGCCACAACAGCAAGGGAATTACAGGAGGCAAGTTACTTCGGTCTGGAAACTCCCGCAGAAATCGGCTGCTCAATTGAGAATCCAATCGTTGTAGGTTAACGACTCCTTGATCATCCACCAGTTGTTGAAGCGCCTCGTCGCAGGTAATTTCACGAGTGATTAGCCGTTGCCAAACCGATGAGGTGGAGGAGATAGATACCGGAGCCTGCATATTTCTCGTTACACAACGTCAACAGCCAGATGTGTCTTATTGTGCCCGAACTGTGGTGCCATATTCACAGAGATGGTGTGAGGCTTCATCGCTACCTGATAAACCCATTATCTAACTCAGAAAATTGCAAAGTAGTTTCCTGATGTGTGGGCTACATCATTGAGAGGCAAAACTTTGCAGCCCGATGTTTCACCGACAGCCCAAGGAATCCCGCGTCGAGGTATGGGTCTTAGGATTGACCCCACTGGCTTGTTTACAAAGCGCTTTAATCTGAGCGCCATCTAGAATTGCATCACTGAAATCAGCCCCCGTAATATTGGCTTGTTCAAAATTGGCCCGCAACAGGATTGCCTCAACTAAAACTGCGTCCCTCAAATCAGCCCTAGTCAGATTGGCTTGATCCAACATGGCATTGGTTAAATCAGCTCCCTGTAAATTGGCTTGCGTCAGCACAGATGCACTAAAGATGGCACCCTGCAATTCTGCATTGGCAAAGTTGGTTTTTTCCATGTTGGCATTGGAGAATTCAGCGACCTGTAGGTTTTGACCGGAAAAATCCTGTCCTTTCAGTTCTGCGTTACTGAAGGAGAGAGGAGGCGCATAGTCAGCAGCGTGGACAGCTTCAGGAGCCGGAAAAAGCAGCATTGCCAAAAGTAGGATCGTACTAATCAGGTGACGTATGAGCATTCAGGGTGCATTGATTGAGTTTTCCTATATCTTCTCAAATCAAGCCATGTTTTTCCCTATACCAATTGGATTAGCCGATGCAGGCTTGGTGC
>JAYKHH010000246.1:0-4577 GCA_035285265.1 Leptolyngbyaceae cyanobacterium
GCGCAAGCAGCTATAGAAGCCGGAATTCCGACCCTCTGCACCTTCTTTACTCAGAAATTGGCAAAACAATTACGAGAGGAAGAGGGGCGGACTGCGGATGTATTTCTGGCGAATAATGTCCTTGCTCATGTTCCTGACCTCAACGGGTTTGTCGCAGGGATACGAACTTTATTAAAAGCAACGGGGGTAGCCGTGATCGAAGCCCCCTATGTGGTGGATCTGATTGATCACTGCGAGTTTGACACCATTTATCATCAACATCTTTGCTATTTCTCCGTCACCGCTTTGGATCAGCTTTTTAGAAGGCATTCCCTCTTTCTGAACCAGATTCAGCGAGTTAGCGTGCATGGGGGTTCTCTGCGTTTGTTTGTGGAACCTGTTGAAGCGGTAGGGGACTCCGTAAAGGATTTACTAGCGGCAGAGGCACAGCGGGGGGTGCCGGAGATTGAGTACTATCGCGATTTTAGCGATCGCGTCCAAGCTATCAAACAATCTCTACTCGAAACCCTATCCGCTTTAAAGCAGCAAGGTAAACGCATTGCCGCCTACGGTGCCGCTGCTAAGGCTACGACCTTACTCAGCTATGTCGGGATTGACCAGCAATATGTGGACTTTGTGGTGGACTTGAATCCGTTCAAGCAAGGGCGTTACATGGGAGGCAATCATTTACCCATTTTTCCACCTTCCAAGCTGTTAGAGGAGCAACCGGATTATCTACTGATTCTGGCTTGGAATTTTGCCGAGGAAATTATCCGGCAACAACAAGAGTACGCGAATCGGGGCGGGAAATTTATCGTTCCCATCCCCCAACTCACGATTGTCTAAGCGAACCGTAGGAGCACCTACTTTGAAAAGCCCCCCTTTCTATAGGCGAAGCCTTCTCGTAGGGTAGGGGGGTGCCGGTCGGGCGGGGGGATCTCAGCCTACGCCACCCAACCAGGGATCTGAATCTTCGCCACCCAGCAGTCCATCTCAGCAGGCAGTAGCCCCCGGAGATCCCCCCCTCCCCCCTTAAAAAGGGGGGTGAATCTGAACCCTAGAAATTTCTATTAGCTACCTACCCGTAATCCATACCTAACTGATAGCCGTGAAGATTGCCTTTATTAGCCAACCCTTAGACGTGGTAACTCCTAGCCCTGGAAGCTCCTTAGGAATTTGGAGCTATGAAGTAGCACGTCGTCTCGCTCAATCCTGTGAAGTTACTGTATATACCACGGGTTCCTGGAAGCAAGCCCCAATCATAAGCAAGGAAGGAGTTCTTTATCGATTCATTACCCTTGGGACTGACAAGGTACTGCTAGCTCTGCTCCAGTTTCTGCCAGAATCTCTTAATATTCAACGTCCTAAATTTGCGTCTAACCTGTATTACCTAGGTTATGGGTTGCAGGTGGCACTTGACTTGAGTCGGCAAAATTTTGATGTGATTCACATTCATAACAACTCTCAGTTTGTTCCACTGATTCGAGCTTTCAATCCTAAGGCTCAAATTGTTTTACACATGCACTGTGAATGGTTGACCCAGCTTGATCCAGACATGATTAGTCAACGATTGGAAAAGGTCGATTTAGTAATTGGTTGCAGTGAATATGTAACGAACAAACATCGCCAAGCTTTTCCTCAGTTTCCCGGTCGCTTTCATACCATTTATAACGGGGCTGATATCAATCATTTTATCGGCAGAGAAGAGGGTGACAGGAAGCAGGAGGGCGATCGCAAAAAGCTGTTATTTGTAGGTCGGATCTCTCCGGAAAAAGGGATCCACATCCTTTTAGATGCCTTTGAGCAAGTCCTGAAGGTTTATCCCCAGGCTCAACTGGAAGTAGTCGGGCCTCCGTCAATTGCTCTCAAACATCAGCTCGTTTCCCTGAGTGATGAAGCCGAGGTTCTAGACTTAGCTCGGTTCTATAACGGCAAAAGCTATCTCGCCCAACTGCAGGAACGCCTATCTCCTTCTACAGCCAGTCAGGTTTGTTTTAGAGGGTTTGTTCCGCAACAAGACATTTTCAAATATTTCCAGGATGCAGATCTAGTCATCAACCCTTCTTTTGTTGAGTCCTTTGGCATGAGTCTTGTCCAGGCGATGGCTACGGAAACTCCAGTCATTTCAACTAGGGTGGGTGGAATGCCAGAAGTCATGGAAGCTGGAAGAACGGGGCTATTAGTGGAACGCAATAATGTTTCCGAGTTGGCTCAAGCCATAATTGCTCTTCTGGCAGATCCCGATTTAAGGCAATTCATGGGCAAGGCAGGACGGCAGCGAGTGATCCAGATGTTTTCTTGGGAAACCATTACTGAAAATCTCCTACATCAATACGAGCAACTTTGCTTTCAGCATCATGGGAGGAAAATCCTTGAAACAATTAGCCCGTAAGTTTTATCAACATTGGATGACTCAAGGAATGCAGGCATGGAGTGATGCAGATTTGGCAAATTCTGCCATTGTCTTTTCACCCCATCCCGATGATGAAACCTTAGGATGCGGGGGCACAATTATTCGCAAAAAAAAGGTAGGAGCTGCGGTCAAGATTGTGATCATGACCGATGGTTGTCGCTCCCATCGTCATCTGATTTCAGAACAGGAATTGAGGGAGATTCGGGGAAGGGAAGCGATCGCGGCAGCTCACATTCTCGGTGTAGAATCCCAGGACATCCTATTGTTAGGGTTTACAGATAGCGAGTTAGCTAACTTTCAAGATTTAGCCCTTAAAAAGGTCATGGATATGCTCCTGCACTACCAACCCCAGCAGGTTTTAATTCCCTACTCCTATGAAACACCTTCTGATCATGCAGCAGTTCACAAAATTGTCCTCACAGCCCTAAAAAAAATACACAGTTCAGCCACAATTTATGAATATCCCATTTGGTTTTGGCATCATTGGCCTTGGGTTGGTTTAGGGAAGGGTCGGCGAGAAATCGCCACAATCTTGAAAGAGAGTGTGCTGTCTAGCATGAGAGCCTGCCTGTTTAGGTACTTCCAATCTTCCGTTGATATCCAGGATGTTTTAGCCCTCAAGCAGCGTGCCTTAGCTCAATATAAATCCCAAATAGAACGGCTAATTCCTGAAGTTCCTTGGCAAACCTTAGGAGATGTATCCAATGGAGAGTTTTTAGAAAGATTCTTTCAGCCCCAGGAATTTTTTCGTCGGTATAGCCTAGCCGATAAAAGCTCGATTATCGAATGCGAATAGGGGTCTTAAGGGATGGATATACGATTATTTAATCAATCTAAAATATCAAACATATCAAAAGACCTATGGACAGACTCCTATACAAATCCTCAACCTAAAAAACCAGTCATTGGAACTCGCAGCCCTAGCAATGTGTTGCGTCAAGGAATCGATCTTGAGAAAACCATCTCGATTGATCATGGGGCACTGCGTTTCCAGCCTTTAATCAAGCCAGGATGGGGACGGCAGGGCATTGCCTATGGCCCCTATGCTCGCCAAAATGGACTCGCTTTTTCTGCCTTCCTGCTGAATGGTCATAACACCTCTCAAGTGGGGGATTTGGGTCAGAGCTTGCAAGAACGGTTACGGCAATGGATTCGTGGCAGTCAAAGGGAAAACTTAGGCCGACGGTTACTAGCCTGGGTGTTTAGCCATAAAAATGAACCTCTGATCCGACGGATCTGGCGCTGGTTACACATGAGCAAACCTTGTTTTAACAGCCCGCCCTTGGATGAGAATCTGGCGGTTGGGTGGTTCCCTCAGGCAATTTCAAGCAACCCCTTGCAAGAGGGAAATGGGTTTGTGATTCGAGGCGTTGGCCCAGAGAACGGGGAACTGCAAGTTAGGGTGGGTGGCAACCTGCTTGCCGCTTTTAAAGGCTTACAGAATCTCCAGGTTTACTACATTGTGATCCTGCGGGAGAAAGGGGCTGCCTATTATGCAGCTTCTATTCCTAAAGCCAAGGGCTTGGTTGCTTACCCCGACCTGCGCCCGATCGCCCTGGACTCCTCCAATGATGAACCCACCGTCTATGCTGCGATTCATCAGAGTGTCCTGGGGCAAATCGGCTTTAGTGTGGATACGCGAGTCTATGGCGTGCAGGTGCAGACCATTTCGGAACTCGCAACCTGGTATGGCACGGCCCATGCTGCCGATTGTTTACAAGGTCAAGGTACGCTTCAAAGCTTAGCCGCAGAGGTGGGAGGGAATTGGACTCTACTTTCCGGTGACTATGGGCGATCGCCCCAAGGGTTAAAGCCCCTAGGCAACCACAACCTAGCTATTCTCTATCCCCCAGATCCCTCTGGACTGCTCCATGTGGAGGTTGATGTACCGGAGACGGTGGCAACTTTTGGGATTCTGTGGCGGGTTCAGGATGAGCACAATTTATGGCGGTGTCAGATCACCGGTAACGAGTGTGAACTGGCCTATCGAGAGCAGGGGGTTTGGCAGGCGATCGCCGTGGCTCAAGGGCAGTATGCGGCTCCGAGTACCCGGCACGCCTTACAAGTGGTGGATGATGGTCAGCAGTTTAGCCTCTACTTGAATGGACAACTCCTCTTGGATAGGTCCTTTACAGACAGTCGGCTGCAACACGCTTCTGGAATCGGTCTCTATGTACCCGAAGCG
>JAYKHH010000247.1:0-2598 GCA_035285265.1 Leptolyngbyaceae cyanobacterium
TAGAGGTGGAATCCAAAGGATCGACTGCGGGATAAATCCCTTTGGAAGCCAAACCACGAGATAATACTGTGGTTCCATCCAAGTGGGCAAAGGTGGTAGCAGGAGCGGGGTCAGTCAAGTCATCCGCAGGGACATAAACTGCCTGAACAGAGGTGATGGAACCTTCGGTGGTTGAGGTAATCCGCTCTTGTAATGCGCCCATGTCGGTCGCCAGAGTGGGCTGGTATCCTACCGCAGAAGGCATCCGGCCTAACAGTGCTGATACTTCAGAACCTGCTTGCACAAACCGGAAGATGTTGTCGATGAACAGCAGCACATCCTGTTTGCTGACATCCCGGAAGTATTCTGCCATCGTCAAAGCAGAAAGACCGACCCGCATCCGGGCTCCAGGGGGTTCATTCATTTGACCGTAAACCAAGGCAATCTTGGATTCACCCAGATTGTCTTCTTTGATAACCCCGGATTCTTTCATTTCGTTGTAGAGGTCGTTCCCTTCACGGGTGCGCTCACCTACACCACCAAATACAGACACCCCACCGTGATTGATGGCGATATTGTTGATCAGTTCCATCATAATGACGGTTTTGCCAACGCCAGCACCTCCGAAGAGACCAATCTTGCCACCGCGCCGATAGGGAGCTAGCAAGTCTAGAACTTTGATACCCGTTTCAAATACTGAGGGCTTAGTTTCCAGTTCAGTAAACAGGGGCGCAGGACGGTGGATGGGGAAGGTTTCGTTATTGCTAACAGGGCCTTTGTTGTCTACTGGCTCACCTAACACATTAAAAATCCGTCCTAGGGTAGCAGGGCCAACGGGAACTTTAATGGCAGCCCCTGTATCAATCACTTCCATGCCACGTACCAAGCCGTCAGTGCTGCTCATGGCAACGGCTCGAACTTGGTTGTCGCCCAAAAGTTGCTGTACTTCGCAGGTTACGGACACTTCTTGCCCGCTTTCATTTTTACCTGAAATAGTCAAGGCATTATAGATCTGCGGCAGTTTGCCGTTGTCAAACTTAACGTCCAGAACCGGACCGATGATTTGCGTAATAAAGCCAATGTTTGTCTTTTCTGTAGTGGTAACCATGCTCGCGCCTACTTGGTGAACAGCTATCTTGGGGATTAAAGGATCAGAATCTTTAATAAAATTGCCATTTTTCAGCTTATCACTAGAGGGGGTGCTTAATACCTCTAAACACTGAATGGGGATCTCAAAAATTACAGCCGCTTTCACAGCCCCTTGCTTTGCCGAAAAGCCTGCACGACTTGTTTTACATCTTGCTTCTCACCGTCTACCTGGTAGTTCAATTGGCGCATGTCTTCCTCAGAGATTTTCCCGCCTAGGGATTGCAGCACTTTTCCTAGCTCTGGATGTTGCTTTAAAGTATCTTGACGCACAACCGGGGCTGCTTCGTAGGGTGGAAAGTATTGCTTATCATCTTTGAGAACCACTAGCTTCAAGCTAGCAATTAACCCATCCGTTGAGTTACCTGCTACCAGATCAACTTGTTGATCAGTTAGGGCGCGATAGAGTAGGCCCAAGTCCATGGTTTTGGGCGACTCTTTGAACTGGAGTCCGTAGGTCTTGGCTAAACCGGGAAAGCCATCTGCCCGCTCTAAGAACTCGTAGCCAAAGCCTGCTCGCCACTGGGGCGTAAACTTAGCAGCTTGAGAAAGGGTTTGAATCTGGAGGCGTTGGGCATCATCACCTCGCACGATGATCGCAAAGGTATTGTTAAATCCCAAAGGCTCTGTCCACTCTAGGCCAAACTGTTGAGCATAGGCTTGCTTGACTTGCTGGTAGACGGCTTGAGGATCACTGATCGGCTTTTGCTTCAAAATAGCTGTGAAGGCGGTGCCTGTATATTCGACATACAAATCAATTGCGCCTGCGGTGAGTCCTTGATGGCAGACAAAGGTGCCGCCCAAGTTCAGCCGTCGATCTACGTTTAGATTGGTTTTCGCTTCGATCTGTTGGGCTAACAGTTCCCCTAGGATCACTTGCTCCGTAAAATTCTTTGAAGCCACTACAATGGTTTGCTTAGCTTGAGTTCTAAAGGGGGACTGACAGCCTGAAAGAGCAATCACACCGATTACGAGCAGTCCCCAGAGGGGGCGTGCTTTTCTGCTAACTCCGATCACACCTAGCTTCCTCCCTTTACGGTTAGCCGTCGCTCTATCCAGCCTAGAAACAAATCCGCCCCGATCGCCATACCTGCGGCTGGAATTGCACCTGCCAGAATGAGTTGATTATCCACTACTGCCACCCCTCGGAAGATAAAGACTCCTAGACCACCTGCCCCGACTGCGGCAGCGATCGTGGCTAGACCAATCGCAATCACTGTTGCAACTCGCACCCCTGCCAGGATCACACCCAAGGCAAGGGGAATTTCTACCTGAGTCAAGAGTTGCCAGTCCGTCATGCCCATGCCCTGTCCTGCTTCGCGAATGGCTGGGTCAATACTGATAATCCCCGTGTAGGTATTTTGGATGATCGGCAAGAGAGAGTACAGGATCAGCGCCACGATCGCAGTCCTTGCACCAATCCCGCCGACAATTGGCACTGGAATCAGAAAGCCAAACAAGGCCAGACTGGGA
>JAYKHH010000248.1:0-4706 GCA_035285265.1 Leptolyngbyaceae cyanobacterium
CGCCCATTCCACACTTCGGCAGTGGTAGTCATCCCCCATTGCCAGCTTTCCTGCGGGTAGATCTTCACCATCTTCTTGATCTGGTTCACCTGAGACAGTTTTAGGCTCGGTGCCTCTAGGGCATCGATCACCATATCTGCTAGGGCTTCAATAAATACAGGATGGGTATTGAGAGCGGGCACTCGATGGAAGTGGTGAATTCCCGCCTCTTCAGAAAGTTCTCGATACTCCATATCAATTTCCTGCAACGTTTCAATATGTTCTGAAACGAAGCTAATGGGTACCACTAGCAAATGCTGAACACCCTGAGCACCGAGTTCCTGAATCGCATCTTCTGTATAGGGTTTCAACCACTCCACTGGGCCTACACGGCTTTGGTACGCCAAGGTATAAGGATTGGGGCGATTGAGGGTTCGCATAATCAGTTCAGTGCATTCCTCAATTTCTTTTTGGTAGGGATCTCCGGCTTCCTCAACGTAGTTTACCGGGACTCCGTGGGCACTGAAAAAGATGTGTACCTGATCTGGATTCGGAATTTGGTCGAGTTCCTTGGCAATCAGTTGGGCCATAGCCTCCAGATAGCCAGGTCGGTTATACCAAGAGGCAATCACCGTATGATCAATCTCGTTGAGGCTGGGGTCTTCTAGCCATAGCCTTTCCATGAGACGAAAGCTAGAGCCACTAGTACTAATTGAGAATTGGGGATACAGCGGCAAAATTACCAGTCGCTCGATGCGATCGCGCTTAATGCGGGCGATCGCCTCTTCCGTAAATGGGTGCCAGTAACGCATCCCCACATACACCTTGACATCCTGCCCCTTGTGCTGGAGTTGTTCTCCTAGGGCTTGAGCCTGCTCCTCAGTAATCCGACGTAGGGGTGAGCCACCGCCAATTTGACGGTAGTTTTCTTGAGACTTGCGGGCGCGGGAGCTAGAAATCATCCAGGCCAAAGGCTTTTGAAGCCAAGGAAAGGGAAGACGAATAATTTCCGGGTCAGAAAACAAGTTAAATAGAAAGGGACGGACATCCTCCAGTTGGTCTGGTCCACCCAGGTTCAGTAGTAATACTCCAGTACGACCCATAACGGCGACCATTCCTTTAACTTCTCGTGCTTGACACCAATTTTAACAACTTTAACAACAGATTTTCTTAATAAGTTGATCGAGATCCCGGTTCTCGACACAATTTTTATAGTTAGCAGAAATGTTACTAGGCTGTCACAGTAACTACAGCTTATTTTACTACGGTCTTCGGAAAAATGTTTTTTTCAAGGAATAGCCCGTATCAAGAGCAACTAAGCTTATTCTATTGGACATGGTTAGGATTAAATTTTTCTAGGAGTACTAGTGATGGATCCGGAACTTCAGCCAACGGTCAGTGTCAGTCAAATTGCCAAGCAAATGATTTCAGCCGGAAAAATCAGTCGTCGAGATTACCAGAAGCTGTATGCTGCTATTCTTGCGGATGATCAGATTGATGAAGATGAGCGGGCTGCCATTAATAAGCTGTTCGATGCCATTCAATCAGGACGCTTAAAAATTATTGACTAAAGTGGATGACTGACTAAATTTCAATGAGGGATTCGGCAAGTGCGACTGTTAATACTCGGAGGGCCAGGAGCAGGTAAGGGCACTCAAGCTCAACAGCTTTGTAGCTATTTGAATATTCCTTGGATTTCGACGGGGGATATGCTGCGAGAGGCAGTCCAACATCAGACAGAGTTTGGTGAAAAAGTTCGTGAATACGTCGAACAGGGGGAATTAGTCCCGGACGATATTATGATTGATCTGATTCGTCAGCGGTTGCTGCAACCGGATGCCACGTCTGGTTGGTTGCTGGATGGTTATCCCCGCACTGCATTTCAGGCAGAAGAATTAGATTTTTTATTAGACGACCTGCGCCAGCGGTTAGATTGGGCTATTTGGCTAGAAGTACCCCCCAAGGTTTTAATGCATCGCTCCATCGCTCGCTCTAGACAGGACGATGAACCGGAGATTGTGCAGCGACGCATCGATTTATTCCAAGAACGTACCATCCCCATCTTGGAGTATTACGATTACCGTAAACGCCTACTCACTATCAACGGTGACCAACCGCCTGAGAAAATTCAACAGGAAATTAGGCAGCAGTTGAAAGTGTAGAGGCCATCCCCCCGTGGTGGCCCTCTTGTTAGACCGAGAGATGCCGAAGAGGGCGTAGCATCCGGCCCAGTATTCCGATAAAGGGAGCAAGTCTTGCTGCCGGATGCTACGCTCCTACAGGTGGAAAACCTCCGATTTTCACCAATCCAAAATCCAAAACCTGTACTGAGCCGTTCGACCCCCTTCGACTCCGCTCAGGACAGGCTTCGACAGGCTCAGGGCTCACGGTAAACTCCGTCGAAGAATCCAAAATCCAAAATCCAAAATCCAAAATCCAAAATCCAAAATCCAAAATCCAAAATCCAAAATTCCCCCTCCCCCTTCATTTAAAATCTAAAAAGGTAAACTATGTCCTGGCAACGTCCCGATGGTCGCAGACCGGATCAACTGCGTCCTATCAGTTTTGAGCGGCACTTTACTCGATTTGCCGCAGGTTCCGTCTTAACTAAATGTGGCGATACCCAGGTGCTGTGTACCGTCACAGTTCAGCCAGGAGTGCCTAAGTTTCTTCTAGGGACGGGGCAGGGGTGGTTGACGGCAGAGTACCGGATGTTGCCGGGAGCTACCCCCCAACGACAAGAACGAGAATTAATGAAGCTGTCTGGGCGCACCCAGGAAATTCAGCGGCTGATTGGTCGCAGTTTGCGTTCTACCTTGGATATGAAAGCCTTGGGCGAACGAACTATCATCATCGATGCTGATGTTTTGCAGGCTGATGCGGGAACTCGAACCACCTCGATTACAGGCAGTTATGTCGCTCTGAAGGATGCCCTCGATCAATTGGTAGTAAAGGGGGAGATCCAGCGATCGCCCCTTCAATCTCAAGTGGCGGCAGTTTCCGTCGGGTTATTAGAAGGAGAACCATTTTTAGACTTGAAGTATGAAGAAGATATTGCTGCAGATATTGATTTGAATGTGGTGTTGAACGGCGACTTAAAGCTGATCGAAATTCAAGGAACTGCGGAAGCAGATAGCTTCAGCCGCGCTCAACTCAACCAAATGCTCGACCTAGCCGAAAAAGGGATTCAGGAACTCCTAGAGGCTCAACGCCAAGTGTGGGCCTTGTAGAGTTAAGGAGTACGCCATTTCTTAGATGGAACGGATGGGCGATCGCTCGGCTATGATAGGAAGTCATGCCCCCTAGGGTCAGTGAGCTTTGCTGTGAGCACCCCAAGTGGATTCAATAACTGGGCGATTGAAATCGCAGCTACACGGACAAAACCTGGCGACCCAGGTTAAGAAGTGACCGGTGATTGAATGCTCATTCCTAAGATGGAAAAAGCCGCAGATCAAGATGCAAGCTGTAAGCCAGAAAAATTTCAATAGGAAAAATTGTCATGCGGTGTGTGATCACGAGTCGTTCGGGTCAAGTCCTCGCCAATGGGCGTCTAGTGCTCCGTCAGGATGAGGAGGGGCAACTGCGCTTGGATTTAGAAACCGATGGCGGACGACAGATTCAAGGCGGCCTCATTGGCCCCGATGGCGATATGGCTGCTGCGAGTCAGGGATTGTTCCGTCAGTTCTTTGCAGTTTGGGGAATGAGTGATCTCTCCTTGACGGTCACGATTCGCTAGGAATCAGCCTTGTAGTTTTGACGGGAGCGAGATCGCTCACTGAGCGATCGCCCAGGTCTGCTGCCAGAACAGAAGGTCAATGGAACGGCGTCAGTCAGGATCATGCCAATAGTTCCTTGACACCTGATATCTAAACTTTCAAACTAAAACTCCACCCATGCTGTTTATACCCTAGGGATTCGTAAAAGGCATGGGCGCGATCGCGCTTGAGGTTTGAGGACAGCATCAGTTTATAACACCCGGCTTCAGCACTTAATTTCAAAGCAGATTCCATCATGGCCTTCCCAATTCCCTGACTGCGGTGGGTAGCTTTGACGGCAACGGCATCTAGGAGGGCAAATTTATGAATGCCCCGATGCATCAAGGTTGGCAGAAACAACAGGCTAAAGGTACCAACGGCTTCTGGATCGGGTTCTCGAAAGGCTAGGTAGCTATGGTAATCAGGAATTGAGCTCATTTGCTGAAAAATTTTCTGTCCCTGCTCTAAGGCGATCGCGGCCTCTCCATCCATCTCAGCATGGAGATTCAGCAGGCTAGGGAGGTCATCCAGGGTGGCAACTCGAATCATTAAAGTCATAGTTGGCAAACGTTATATCGCAATCCTATTTGAATCATAAACACCCACCCTACGCCTTCGGCAGGCTGCGCCAACGGGAAGCCAGCTACACCCCCCAGCCCCCTCTCCCTGTTTAGGCTTACGGTGTATCCACAAGTTCTCTTAGCCCCCCAACCCCCCCAATTCTGGGGGGCTTTCAAACCATCAAAGTCCCCCAGAATTGGGGGATTTAGGGGGCCAAAAGGGCTGGCAATACCCAACAACCGACTTATGTAGACACGGTGGCCCAAGCAGGGAGGGGGTGAAGAGATTGAGAACTCATTGAGGATGGCTATAGCTGGCAAAGTTATAGTTGGCACGCACGCATCATTGGGACAAAGTGTTCAAGATTGGGGGTTGGCAAGTCAGCAATCTTAGCTTGATCGTCCCAAATTC
>JAYKHH010000249.1:0-9353 GCA_035285265.1 Leptolyngbyaceae cyanobacterium
ATAATGCTGGAAGCCCCAGCGGCAATAAACGAGCGAGATAGACCAATCACGCCATCCCCACTGATTCTGCCACGTCCCGTATCGCAGGCACTGAGAACAACCAACTCGGCATTCAGCTTCAAGCTGAGAATATCTCGCACCGTGAGTAAGCCATCCTCCTTGCCAACAGGTGCCAAGGCCAGGGAACTTTGGAAACCACCGAAATTATCCAGCAAGCCGTGGGTTGCTAGGTGAATAATCCGAGATTGGGGCATGCGCTGAACGATCGCCGCTTCGGTCGCCTGGGAACCAAGAATGGGTTCGGTTTTTAAAAGTGTCGCGATCTCCTTTGCTTCCTGTTCCGATCCCGGTAAGGCGGGCAACTGCTCAGCCGGTTCACCCACCCTAGGCGCAATACTGGGCATTGTAGGATTTCCCACTACCAAGATTCCTTTGGCAGTCCCTTGATTGCGTTGTCGTTGCTGACGAGTTAAGTCCAGCACTTGAATGGAGGGGGCCGTCAAAATCGTATGTTTTTCAACCAGATAGGTTCCCTCTGGATCTTGAAGCGCTGGAAAGGGCACCAGGAATAAAGATTCTTGGGGAATAAAGATGACGTGGGCCTTCGGATCCGTCGGCAAGAGGCTGGCAATGGGTTGAATCAAGAGCTGATGCAGTTGTTGTAAGGGGCGGTTGGTTTTAGAACCACTCTCTAGGCTGGCCAGTGCCCTTGCCACCGCATCTGTATTTTGCTTGAACGAAAATCCGCGCCCCCTCGCTCCAATTGCATCTCGTGCTTCAGCCACAATTGCCTCTAGGGATTTCTCCCCTGGCTGTGTCCCCTTTAAGTCAACCTGACGAAAGGCAACTTGGCCTTGGGGCTGAATCACCCAAATGAGTAACCGGGCCTCGCGGGGTGGTTTTTTGCCGAGCCTAAACCGACTGTAGCGAATGTCATCATAAATCACTGAATACTGCACCAACGTTGCTTTTTGCCGTTGAGCAATCTGCTGCATCTGTTGGAGATTGGGAGGCACTGAGGCTTGAGCCTTAGCCGCAGTTCCTAATCGGCTGGCTAACAAATCCACAAAAGCCCTGGCTCGACTCGCCTCTGCGGCTTCCAAGGCGGCAGTGAACTTATTTTGAGCCACCAGGGTTTGCTGTAAGGTCTGATAAACATCCCCTAAACCACTTCGTAGTCCTAAATTTAGGTCATCGCGGGTTAAAGCCAGGAGATTCTGATTACTGCTGGCTTGCTGCCGTGACAAGTCGTGGGATTTGATCGCTGCCAAAAGGGCAGTTTCTGACTCTGTCAGCTTACCGGCCCGAAACAGAATAGCTCCTAAATGACTGAGTCCTTGGGCTTCCGATAGACTGGCAGGTTGCTGAGATTGTTGGTTGAAGGCTTGGTAACGGCTTAAGCTCTGCTTTTGCAAATCAATGGCTTTAGGATAATCACCCAGCAAGCTGTGAGTACGGCTCAAAGCCTCTAGGGTCATGCTTTGCTGGAACAGATTATTGGTTTGGACTGCGATCGCCAAGGTTTGCTCCAGTAACTCAATTACCTTGGCAGGGTTATTAAGTTCGGCATATAGGGTAGCCAATTCTTGCAACACGATGCCCCGATAGGCAGTATCCGCAGGTGTTTGGCTTAATTGCAATACTTGCTGATACAGGTCGATGGCTTGCTGTTCTTTGTAGTCATAACGGTAAGTGGTAGCCAGATCAAATAAAGCAGATCTTTCGAGAGTCGGATTTTTCAGTTCTCTGGCAATTGCTAATCGTCGCTCCAAGACTGGCAGGATCTTCTGCTTTTCACCCGCACCCCGATAGGCACCCGCCAGCAAGCTCAGCGCCGCCTCTTCCTGCTGTAGGTCTTTGAGATCCCGCACAATGGGCAGGTATAGCTGATAGGTCTCCACCGCTTTCGGAAAGTTTTGGGTAGACAGGTACGCAATACCCAGATTTTGCAGAACAATGCCCTGACTGGTGCGATCTCCCTGCTGCCGCATTAAGGCTAATTGCTGTTGATAGAAATTAATTCCATAGTCATCCCCTAATTTGGCGTAGTCCGTGGCTAGATTTCTGAGCACCTCCGATTCCCGCCCCCGATCTTGAATGGCACGGGCGATCGCCAAGGCTTGTTGATGGAGTGCCACCGCCTTTTGATACTGGTTCAGATAACGAGCGGCAATTCCGGCACTGTTGAGAACATCCACTTCCTGGAACTTAGCACCTGACTTACGAGCCTCTGCTAAGTTCTGATCAAAGGACTTAAGAATTTGCTCATAGACCGCTTTTAAGGTGCCTAACTCTTGAGCAAATCCTAGGGATGGAGCAAAAGGCGTGAATAGGAGCATCCCGATCGTCAGGATGGGGAAGTAGAATCTCAATCCTGAGAGACGCTTGCTACTTGACTTCATAGTCCATTAATACCTTCACCCATTCTGGCGGATCGGAAATTGGGTTCCCTAAGCGCTCTAACAACATCCAGGCCACTAGGTGAACGACAAACAAATAAACCAAATTATTGAGCAGCACCATCCCAACGGTCAAGAGTTGCACCAGAGCTAGGCTAGGTTCTGCGAGAATGCCTAACTTGACAAAGCCCCACTCTGCCAATTCTGTAATCTGCGTGGTGACATAGAGCCAGAGATCATCCCCCAGCAAAATAGAGACCAACCAGATCCGAAAGAAAAAGCCAAAGGTACCAATCAAGGTACCGAGCGCAATCGAGAGTGACCAACTGACGCGCCGTTGCCAGCAGGCTCCCAATTGCACGCCTAACAGGCCAAAGGGCATCACAAACAACACACTGCGCGTCGGCCCCATCAGCACCGAGAGGAGCAATCCAGAGACTAAAGCGCCCATCCAAGCAGCTCGACTGCCCCAGCGGATATAGGTCAGGGCGATGGGGATCGAGAAAAACATCCGTAACAGTGGCCCTAGGGGAAAGTAATAATTGACCAGCCAAATCAAGCTACAAGCACTGGCCAAGAAGGCAGTTTCCACCATCGCCAGGGGAACCTTAGCAGATGGCCGCAGGGGATTCACTGGCTCGGATAGCTCAGGGGATTGGGGAGCCGCAGTGCCTGAACCTGAAGAAGACGGTATTTCACTGTTGCTCTCGAAGGAATCGCTCATGCCAAGTTAAAACAGCCAGCAGATCTACTCTATCCCAAACTCTTCTATCCCAAACCCTCGACCTAGTGGTTAGTTAACTATTTTTTGACGAACAGTAAAATCCTAAGCAGTGGATGAGGGTTAAATTTTGACGAGTCGAAGACCTGTCAAAATTTTGTTGGCAGACCCCTAGACAGCCTAGACCATGAGATGTTCAATCTGGTGGGTGTCAGGAATCAGTAAAATCTCGCGATCGCGCACAATCAACCCTTTCTTTTCAAGTTTATTTAGCACCCTAGTCACAGTTTCCCGCGCTAGCCCACTCAAACTACTCAATTCTCGATGGGGCAAATTGGGAATTTCCACGCCTGCTGAGGTGCGCTTCCCCTGACCTTCCGCCAGAAATAATAGGATATCAGCTACACGGGAGGTACTATCAGACTCTCGTAGTCGGAGGCGACGATTGACCTGGCGCAATCGCCGAGCCATCAACTGAGCCAATCGAATTCCTGACAAGGGTTCCGTGTGGATCAATTTAACAAAATCCTGGGCAGGCATATTCCCAATCAAGGTCGGAGCCAGAGTCATCACATCCGTTGAGCGCGGTACTTCATCTAAGGGAGCCATCTCGCCAAATAATTCTCCCTTTCCTAGAACATTGAGGGTGATTTCTTTACCATCCAAGTTATAAGTCCGAATCTTGACCCAGCCCTCTAAAATGAAGTACACCGACGTGCCCCAGTCATTTTCCAGCAGAATGACTTGGTTGGGGGGATGACTTCGCATGACCACATGGGCAGTTGCCTGAGCGATCGCCGCCTCTGGCAATCCTTGAAAAAAAGGAGCAGAGCGAATGAGTAGTGGATTTGAGGAGGTATCCCGTGAGTTGTACCGATCTTCCATGCAGCTATCGGCCTAGTTAAAAAAGTGGACACCCTTCTAGAGGGTCAATCAGTGTCATTTGCACCCTAGCATCTTGAAAAATAGGTTACTAGAATCAACTTGCCCAGTCCTTAGGAACACATCAATTCAGGTTTGCCCATGCCACAGCCTGAAAGTAATCTATAGCACTTATTCTAGACAAGCATCTCAATAATTACTGCTCTAGAGCATAGCAGAACTAAGCCTAGATCAGTCAAAGTTCATCAGGTTCAAGACCTATAGCAAGTGTTCAACTCAGGCTTTCTGTAGAGGACACCTGAAAAATTTCCCCGCAAGGGACGACAGCAGGTTCACGTCCGTATCTCTCTAGCCTTGAAGCTGTCTAGGAAGTCATTCCGGGGGACGGAAGACGCGAGTTGGCAGAGGTTTCTCGATTTAGTAAGGTTAACCTAACAAAACATCACAACTGATCGGTGAGGTATATCTAGTTTCCTACGGTTCTTGGGAATACTAAGTAAAATTTCGCTCAATCAATTTCCATTCAAAATACTTGTGTCATTCTCGTTATCTTTCAGCATACGGTTAAATTCTCTGATAAACTTCAACCATTCAGGTGCTATATATAGTAGTTCTAAGGAGTCATGGCACTACCGGTAGTGCTAGACCAGATTCCGGAGACTGCACCCAAGAGCCTTATATTCTCAGTCAGCCGCTTTTGCAAGATTCTTTCTGGGAGTAAGGATTTAGATTTATTAATTCCCCTACCCAGGAGTGACTAAAGTTTTAAAGCAAATCTTCCTTTCCCAGGAGCTGATGCGTAAACTTGAAAGCAAATGAAATGAGGGGTGACACCGTTTAGTACGGATATGGTGGCTTCTACCAAGCTGCAAAGTTCTAGTTAAGGGTTCTGTGATGGCTTCTCAGAAGGACCAAGTTCAAGCACTGATTACTGAAATTGATGGGGTACTCAGTAAAACCAGCCCTCGACTGCCTTGGGTTATGTCAGGGGAGGCGACGGAGCAACGTCAACTTTTAGAAAAAGTTCGCGTCTATCTGACATCTCTGTCTCAGCGGATGGCAGGAGAGGAGAGCTTGGCTCCCGTCAGAGCCACTCAACTGGCAGGTTATGAGCTGGAAGCTCAGGCTGCAGGAGGGGCACAGGTTTCTATTCAGCAACAGACGGCTCAGCAGATCCTACAAGCCGTTGTCCAGGAAATGGGGTTCTTAAGAACCAACTTGGCCCAACCCTTGCAAGCAGACTTGGAAGCCCTACAGAAACAGCGAGATGGGCTACTTCAGGAAATTAGACGATTAGAAACGGAGCGACAATACTACTCCACCCAAGCTCCGGTAAACCAGCAACAAATGATTGCTGAGTTTCTCCAGGCGCTCACGGGGCGCTTACCCCAAGGAGCCTTAGAGGGAGGTAATTCCCTTGAGCTTTCGGGTACCCAGCAGCTAGAGCGCTTGCAACTTCTTCAATCTCGCTCCGATCAGCTCTTAACCACTCTAGATTCGACTCTGACGGTAGTATTTGAGTCCCTACAAAGAAATATTCAAAGCTACCAGGACTCTCTATCTCAAGGGCTGGAGAAGATGCATGGCTTAGGGCAGCAGGGTGAAACAATGGTCAAAGCCCTCGTCAATCACCTAGCCCAGAACCTAGGACGGGATTTAGGGCGCGAGGCTTCCTATTATCTCCAATCTTCCCTCCAGTCTGCGAGCCTGGAACCCCTTCCTACCACAAAATTACCGCCCTTCTCTCGCTCTATAGAGGAGATGGCCATAGAAGGATTGCCAAGACAGTTGCCGGGGCAATCTGTAGAGTTTGACCCGATGAGCACCAGCGAACTGGCAATGACTCGTCCTGTAGAAGCTCTGAACTTAGAAGACTTGGATCTGTCGATCGCGGGTCTCAGTGAAGCAGGATTAAGTCAGGGTTATGGATCGGATCTCTCCCTGCCAGATGTAGACGATTCCTTGGCAGTCACTGAACGGTCGGGAGAAGTAGAACCTGAGGAAGCCAATTCAGAAGAAGCCAATTCATTAGATGCTCAATTAGCTGAGATTGCCAGTGAATTAGAGTTGGATTTGTCTGAGAATCTTGCCGATTCATTGGCTATCGGAGTTAACCCTGAAACCTTAGATGCTGACCTGGCATTTCTGGATCAATTAAGTGCAGACTTGGGTGACGCGATCGCAGATGAACAGCCCCCATCCCCCCTGGCTACCCTGCAATCCTCCACCTCCAATTTAGATAGAGCGACGGAGCTAGAACCTGGAATCACCCCTGAAAACATCCATGAAGAACTGGATGAATTTTATGACAGCCTCTTTGGTGAAGGACAAACTGCACCGAATCTAGATCAAGGGCAAACAACCTTATCTGACACAGCAACTGCCGATGCATCCAGTGCAACCCAGCTCGGATTTGAAGAGTTAGAAACCCTGATCGCAGAGCCTCTAGGGGTTGCCCCCCCTGCCAATCCTTCTCCAGTAGAGAATTTGAGTGAGGAAGTCTTGCTTGCGGATCTAGAATCCCTGGGAGACGCCACCCTACCTGAAGACGACCTGTTCAGCAATATTCCTGAGGCTAATGATGATTTACTGAGTAGCTTGAACCTACTCGCAGCAGAAGCATCTCCTACCAATGCTCCGGCAGTAGAACCAGAGCCCGATCTAGAGGTTGTAGTAGAGCCAACCAACTTAGAAGATGACCTGTTCAGTAACCTCCCTGGACTCGAAGCAGACATCTTCGGTAGCGTGAACCCAGGGGCAGCAGAACCAGTTCCTAGCATCGCTCCAACCCTAGGGTCAGAGCCTCTTCCTGATTCACAATTAGAGGATGAGGAGGATGACCTCCTCAGTGGCTTTGACTTCCCAGAGGATATTCCAGCAAGTACCCCGGTCAGTGGGGGGGTGGACAACGTATCAGGAGTTCCTGCTTTCAGCCCAGATGATTTGCTCAAGGATCTGTTGCTCCCAGCAGATGACCTGTTCAGTAACCTGCCCATTGTTGAAGAGAACTTAACGAGTCCCCCGATCGTTAACGAACCCGATCTGCTCAGTAGTCTCCCAGAACCTGAACCCAGTGTTCCGGTAGTTGAGACTCCCCCTGAACCCTCAGACAGTTTGTTTGCAGACTTCTTGTTTGCTGAAGATGCCGATCTCGTGCCTACCCCTGAAATTAGGGATGAGCTGCTAAGCCAGGAAGAAACTTCCCTGAGTACAGAGCCTGTCCTACCGCAGGTGAGTGAGTTAAGCGATATTGCTGAGCTGTTGGGTACCACCAGCATTGACCCAGCCTTTGTTCAGGATCGTCAACAGGCCGAGGCGATCGCCCTGTTGTCTAACTTGCTCCAAGATCCAACTCTGGACGAAAATCGGTTCCCAGATCGCTTGCCAACTGGCCCTGAGCCATCCCCCGAACCCACGCTGCCGACTCCTCAACTCCTAGACTCTCAGGCTCCGGCAAACCCTGATACTGACTGGGCAGAGGATAGTTATATTGCTGCTGCCCCAGAGGAAACCCTACTGGTTTCTGAGGAAGCGAGTCCGGAACCCTCGTTGGATATTTGGGTAAACGCAGGGACTCTCCAACAGTTAAGTGAAGACCTTTCTAGCTTGGAAGGCTTAGAAGGTACAGACCTAAAAAGTTTAGAAGGGTTCTTGGCACCGCCGGATGGATTACCGTCGGCCTTGGGTGTGGAGAATCTGAGTCGGGCCGAGATGACTCTACCCGTTACCGGATCAGATTTTTCTGAAGAGTGGGAAGGGGAAAGTTTAACCTTGGGAGATTTTGCGGAGAGCCTCTCGGATCTTCCCCCTGCGATTCCCCAACTCTATAGCCCTTTACCGCCTCAACTGGAACGTCGCATTCTGCAAGAGTTGGCCCAAGATACCTCCGCTTCACCCATTGTGCCCCAGGAGCCCATCGACTCTGAGCCTTTACCTCCAGGCTTGCAGGGTCTATTTGGAGATCTGCTGCCAGGGGAGGGGACTGCAACGACCCAACCGATGGATTTAAGCTGGGACAACCCAGTTGCTTCAACAGCCAAGATTCAGCCATCCCCAGACCAGACTAGCGGGACTGCGACGGGGTCAATCTTGCCGACCATCGATAATATGTTTGCGGCCTTTGACGAGGTTCCCGCATATTCCGAAAAAAAAAAGTCCCTAGTTCAGGAAACTCCCCCAGTCCAACCCGCGATCGCGGATAGCGACGTGACTCCTAGCCCTGCAACAGAAAAAAAAAAGGTAGACTCGCCATCGAATTCTGAGGAAACCTTGCTAGCGTTGCCCCCTGCGGTCACACCGGCGTTTCAAACGGAGCTCCGGAGCGCATCAGGACAGTCTCAAGAATCAGGACAGCCTCAAATAGATGAGATCTATGCGGCGCTCACGTCTTTGCTAGAAACGAAACCGGAGGATTCCCTAGCGCCCCCCAAGGATCGTGCCAGCCTGGATGACTCAGAACCCCTAGACTTTCTGGATGCCCTTGATGCCTTGGGTGGGTTGGATGATTCGTTTCAGCCCCCAGAGGCTGGGATGACAGGCGATCGCCCCAAGGTTTGGTATTTGGGCATTGACTTTGGCACGACTGGCCTCTCAGCGGTTTTATTGAATCGTCTTACCTGCAAGTCCCACCCAATTTCCTGGGTGCAAACCGGATTGCCCACCTTGTCTGAACCAGCTTGGCGCTTACCTGCCGTGGCTTATCTCTCAGTCAATCCCAATGATCCAGGAGGAATGCCAGGGGTCGCTGTTGCGGTCGGTTCTTTAAGCTTTGATACGACGTTACAAGGTCACTTCCCAAGGGGGGTAATCCCAGAAGCAGAGGGCATGTTACTGCACAACTTTAAGCCGTATTTGAAGGTAGGGATTCCCCACTACTCGCCGCAAAGTTTAAGTTGGGAACCAGTTTTACAGTGGTCTGATCAACAGCAAGTTTCCTTAAGTTGGGTGCAACAGGCCCTAGAAGCTCTGCTGGCAACCCTGATGCCTTTAGAACCAGAGGCGGCAAACGTGGGTTCTCGATTAATTTGTGGAGCAGCAGGATTAGAGTGGGAAGCCCTGCAGGATGCACTCCGCCATCTCGCTGGGGTCATCGTAGGCTATCCTGCCAACTGGCCCGATACCTATAGCTTTAATCTGCGAGAGGCGATTTTACATGCCCGCCTCGTTAGCCGTCCTGAGCAAATCTTTTTTGTAGAAGATGCGATCGCCACCGTACTTTCAGGGATAGAAGCTTCTAGTTTTGATTGGCAAGGTCATACCCTAGGGTTGGGTGCTGGAGCTACGACCACGGAACTGACCTTGGTGAATTTGCCGGAAGATCTACAAGAGCTAACCTATAGTGACTTTCATCT
>JAYKHH010000250.1:0-6843 GCA_035285265.1 Leptolyngbyaceae cyanobacterium
GACTCCATCCCGAACTCAGGTGTGAAACGCGATTGCGGCGACGATAGTTGGGGGGTAGCCCCCTGCCACAATAGCTCGATGCCAGGATAACTTTTAATCGAAGAGGGTTCTGAGTGAATGACTCAGAGCCCTCTTCGCGATTGGATGTGGAGAGTAGGAACCTAGGGGCGGAGTCAGCCCAGCTTCCTGTGTTGACATCCTTTTGGACTTTATACTGCGGTGTACTAGTTAACCACAGGCGTAACCCTGCAGCCCTGTTTTAGATTGCTAAGGTTGCAGGGGATCCTGTTGTCTAATGACTCAATCGTTTTTCAAGTTCTGCTTTCACAGCATCGGCGCTAGCTGGTAAGTAAACAGCAGGATTGGCATACTGACTCGTCACTTCTTCCAATGCTGATTCATGGTATCTCACTTTAAAGTCGGTGAACTTCAAACCCTGGGCGGTACTGATTACCACTGTCTTGTCGCTTGACTTAATTACGCCACGCTTGATCAGTTTAGTTAGGACTGCAAGAGCCACACCAGTGTGTGGGCAGGTGAACATACCGGTTAAATCAGCGTGCGCGGCGGCTGCCGCTAATTCGTTTTCAGTTGCCTGTTCAACAATACCATCCGTTTCCGCGATCGCCTTGATTGCTTTCGCATAGCTAACTGGGTTACCAATCCTGATGGCACTGGCTAAGGTGTCTTGAGCAGTCACGTTAATCTTTTCTTTGAATCCAGTTTTGAAGGATTCATAAAAAGGATTGGCCTTGGCCGCCTGCGCAGCAACTAGTCTTGGCATTCGATTAATCAGCCCAAGATCCATCATCAGTTGGAAGCCTTTGTAGAGCGCGCTGATATTGCCGAGGTTGCCCACCGGGATCACAATCCAGTCAGGAACTTGCCAATCAAACTGTCGAATAATTTCGATCCCGACTGTCTTTTGGCCTTCGATCCGCAGACTGTTCATCGAATTGGCAAGATAGATCGAATTATCTTGCGTCACTTCCTGGACAATTTTCATGCAACCGTCAAAGTCGGTATCGAGGGCTAGCACATGGGCACCGTTGGCAACAGGTTGGATCAGTTGTGCAGTGCTGACTTTACCGGCAGGCAAGAAGATGACTGCCGGGATCCCAGCATAAGCTGCATAAGCAGCTAATGCAGCGCTAGTGTCACCAGTACTGGCGCAGGCAACAGCTTGAATGGGACTGCCTTGAGCCATCATTTGTTTGACCACGCTGACCAACACGGTCATGCCTAGGTCTTTAAAGCTGCCGGTGTGGCTGTTTCCACAGAGCTTGATCCATAAGTCGGGGACACCGAGTTGTTTTCCTAAGCGTTCGGCCCAAAACAAATTTGTGTTGCCTTCAAACATGCTGACTACATTTTCGTCCGCCAACGAAGGAATTACCCACTCACGTAGTCCCCACACACCGCTACCGTAGGGCCATGTCGTTGTACCCACTCGTGATTCGATTAGCCGTTGCCATTGGTACGCGCTGCGTTTTTTGAGCGGTTCACGTTCATGATGCACCTCCAGTAGGCTGCCGCAGGATGGGCAGGTGTAGATCACTTCAAAGATCGAGTGCTTGGCGGAACAGCCCGCAATGCAGCGAAAATAAACATTTTGATTATCTGAATCCAATTTGGACTCGACAGATGACAACATTATTCATCCCTAGTAATTAGTAATCAGTTGACATTATGTTCATACTTTATAAATGCTAGATGCGCAGGCAAGTGTGAGCTGCCAAGTTACGCTTCTGCAGCTAAGTTGTATGGGCAATTGACATCAAACCGTTTGTCGGAATAACAATTTACTATACAGAGCTTTACTGTAGATCCATTTGTTGGAGATGAATACAAAGATTTCTTGCTGTACATCCACCTTAAATAAATGGATCTACAATAGGGCTGCTGTGTATGTACCTGGATTAGGCTGGATGCATTGGACGGGACTGACGGGGCTCGAACCCGCAACTTCCGCCGTGACAGGGCGGTGCTCTAACCAATTGAACTACAGTCCCCTGTAGTGGAGCGATCTTTATTGTGCCGACTCCTGGAGCATTTGTCAAATAAATCTCGGAAGTTCTTCTAAATCCACTAGATCGGTGGTTGAGAGGGCTGCAAAAATCCTACTAACCAGTCCTTGAGGTGGTACATCGCTCGGCAGTCATCTTCATTGTAGCGAGCAATTGCCTCCAAGTAGCTCCGATCCTGGCTTTCGAGCCAATCTGTATACCAGCAAATTGTCTGGGCACCATTGGCGGAGGGATCTCGCCAGTTAAAGCCTAGCCACCGGGCAATATGTTTTAGGGCATAGCTTTCAATGGGGAGGGTTACCTTGTTCGTCACCTGTTCATGCAAATCAATAAACCGGGTGAGCAGAGGCTTCACCTGATGGAGGGGAGTCGAGTAAAGTTTTGCTAAGCGTTCTACGGTTTGGGCTTCGTAGGGACAGAAATGAAAGATGGGAGCCTCTGGATACTGCCAGACTAAATCTAGAAATTGCTGCCAGATTAGGGGTTCATCTTCGGGTCGTTCTGCCAATAGTTCATAAAACGTATCCGTATTGGTGTGGCGATCTACTACCAGCACGCCCAATAGGTAAGCTAAATTGAGTTCCGGCTCTGCCTCAATATCAAAGTAAAGCTCAACAGCCCCCGTTGGTAAGTCTGCAAGCAGTGATGAGGAGACCGCTAGGTCGCCGTCGCCATCCTGGGGTTGTTGCCCCTGGTTCCAAGACCCATTCTGGGGAATTAGTAGCGCTTTGTTTTGCACCAGGGATTGAGCTTGACGGACTAACTTCTGAGCGACTTCTTTGCCAAAGCCCGGTAATCGTTCAAGTTGATGGGGTTGGGCAGATGCCAAATCTTGGACAGTTGTGAAATTAAGTGCCTGTAGCTGCGGATAGCGACTGGGAGTGACACCGGGAACTAAGGACAAGTGTTCCTGCTGTTGAGCCAAGCGATAGCAATGGTTAAACCAATGACATAGATTACATCGATTTCGCGAGATAAACACTTCCGGTGCTTGAGACAATCCTAAAGTTTCAATACAGGCTTCTAAAAGATCTTGCATTTGAGGAACCAGTTTCCAGAGGTCTACTGCATGGGGATCTTTACCTCTGAGTAAGATCCAGGCAGTTTCAGGCCAAGCTCCTTGGATAGTGGCTAAAATTTGGGTGTCAAAAGCCGAGGCAATTTGGTATTCAAGCTTAGGGCGTTTACTTAGCTTGACTTCCGTGGGTACATAAATCCAATCACCAAAGTAAGAGTACCCAGGTTGTTTGGTCAGCAAGGTAGGACGGCTGAATAGTTTTAAACCTTGAGGACTTTCTGATAGCAAGACAGCTCGGTGAATTAGGTCAACACCCTGTCGCATTAAAGCAACCGTTGCTTCTAACCCCGCCTGCCAGTTTCCCTCTGGGTACTCTGGTTTGTGCCAGGTTTGCTCTGACAATATCTGATGCTGATGCTTCAGGCTGTCACGCCTGAGTTTGAGTAAATAGTCACTCGGAAGATCGCGCTGGGTAATATCTCCGTAGATATCTAGAAATGCCCTGCGACTACAACGTTGGTAGTAGAGTAGAAGTTCAGCAGTCAACAACATGCCTCCAAGTGTAGAAGAGAAGGTCAACACTTGGCATAGAAACTAGGTTCAATTAATCAGGATTTTTGCAGACTTCTAATGGAGGTTGACCAAAATTCAAATTGGTTGTCGAATACAATCCTTAAAATCCAATTAAGATCTAGTTAAAGTTTCCCTCTGCCTAGGAGTAGGTTATCCAGGATGTGTCGTTTATTAGGCTATCTGGGTTCACCGATTCAACTTGATTCTCTGTTATATCAACCGGATCACTCTCTGATCGCCCAAAGCTATCAACCCCGCGAGATGACAGCAGGGTTACTGAATGCCGATGGCTTTGGGGTGGGGTGGTACCATGCTGAGCGCGAGGTGGAGCCCTTTACCTACAAAAATACACTGCCCATCTGGAATGATGTGAATCTGCCCCAGGTGAGTCGTTATGTGGAGTCGAGGTGTGTGCTAGCCAGTGTTCGGAGTGCTACCCCTGGCTTGGCGGTAGACTTAACCAATTGTCAGCCCTTCCGCTGGGGGCAGATTCTCGGAATTCACAACGGGTACATTGAAAATTTTCGGCGCACCTTGTGTCGCCCCATTCGTACGCAATTGAGCGAGATGGCTTATCAGGTAATTGAAGGTACCACGGATTCCGAGCATATTTTTGCGTTGCTGATTGATATTTGGCAGACGACAGCGACAACCTTGGAGCAAGCGTTGCACAAGACCTTGATCACTTTGGCTGACTTGGCTCAAGAGTATGAAGTAACCCTATCTGCCAATATCGTGATCAGTGATGGGACGCAAATGGTTGCTTCTCGCTTTGCTAATCGTTGCCAAACGCCCTCCTTGTATTGGCTTCAGGAGGATTCTAAGTTGTCTCAGGGGATTGCGATCGCCTCTGAACCCCTCTTCTCTGGTAATTGGGTTAGCTTTCCAGAACGCAGTATTCTGAGTGTCGGGCCGGATCTTAAAATTAAGATCGAGCAATTTTAAGCCAATGCCAGTTAAAAGCATCTACACTAACCTTTCTTTGGCTCAGCGTCGGGAAATCTTAGCGCAAAGATTACACCAATGCCGTGCCGCCACCCTGGAGCTATTTGCAGGGATGGACTCCGTCACCTTTTGCGCTCAGGCGCATCCGGATTTTAGTCCCGTGGGCTGGCACCTGGGGCATATTGCCTATACAGAAGCGAAGTGGCTATTGGAGCGATGTCGGGGCGATCGCCCCTTATTTCCTCAATATCAGCAGTTATTTGCGGCAGATGGGTTACCCAAACACGCTAGGGTACAACTCCCCACCTTGACAGAAACCCATGATTATTTAGAGGTGGTCAGATCTGAGGTCTTAGCCTATCTGGAAACCGCATCCCTTGATCCAGAAGAACGGCTGTGGCGGTGGATCATTCAGCATGAAAGTCAGCATAGCGAAACGATCACGTTAGTGTTGCTGTTACAGGGAAAGTATCCCAGCCATCCGTTGCCAGAGATGCCTCGTGGATCCAACCAAATTCCAGACCTGGCAGAGATGCGCCAAATTCCAGCAGGATATTTTGACCAGGGGAATGACTCCCTAGATGCCCTAGACAATGAATCTCCGGCGCACTCAGTCTATCTGGAAACCTATTGGATTGATCGCTACCCCGTTACCTGTGGGCAGTACCGCGTCTTTATGGAATCAGGGGGATATCGCGATCGCCGTTGGTGGTCGGAGGCGGGATGGCAGTGGCTCCAAAGTCAGTCCACAGAGATCCCGTTAACCCAACCGCTGTATTGGTTAGATATTCCTACAAGAGAGGATCATCCAGTCTGTGGTGTGAGTTGGTACGAGGCAGAAGCCTATGCTAACTTTGTCGGCAAGCGACTCCCGACCGAAGCAGAATGGGAAAAAGCGGCTTGCTGGGATAGTTCTACCCTACAGTCCCACCCCTATCCCTGGGGAGCAGCGGAACCAGATGCCCATCGCTGCAATCATAATCACGCGGTGGGGCAGACGACCCCTGTGCAAGCTTATCCAGAGGGGCAGAGTCCTTCTGGCTGTTACGACATGCTCGGCAATGTGTGGGAATGGACGGCGGATTGGTTTGATGGCTATGAGGGATTTACAAGCTATCCGTATCGGGGCTATTCCCAGGCTTATTTTGATCAGCAGCATCGAGTGCTCAAGGGAGGGAGTTGGGCAACTCGACCTGGATCTTTACGAGGGGCTTTCCGTAACTGGTACCATCCGGTCGTGCGGCAGATCTTAGCTGGGTTTCGTTGTGTGAGGCATCTGGTGTAAGGCATGAGGGTCGATGGCACAGGAATCTGCTCCGCTCAGGTATCCCTTTGATTTCAGCGACCTCTCAGGGACATCTCAGGGGTCTCTCAGGGATGGCTAACGTCTTCTTGGTTGCCTTAGACTATTTTCAGGTGTGATGCACTACTAACAGACGCATAAGAGTATCGCGAATCTGGAGTAGGGTCACAAATCCTGAGATATGCATAGATTTGCCCTGTTCCCCTTATCCCAAAGCTGAGATGCTAATCCTGCAAGCTGAACAAGTAAAGTACTGTGAAGTTGTTCCCCAGGCAAATCCAGAGGCGACTCCCTTGCCAGGAGTGGCTTATCAGGGGAAGCTGTTTTTGAAACGTTCATCCTATAGCAAAGATCAAGGGCAGGAAGCCATTAAGCGGGCTAGATCCGCTTTTTTGGAAGATAAAGGGCAGGTTTTGTGGTTAGTGATTGAAGATTCCTCAGATTTTACGTTGTGGTCTCAGAATGACCAAGTGCAAGTGTTTGAGGAGCCAGCATCCACGGTAGATCCGATTTCAACGCTGAATCTCGAAGACCTGGTCGCTAAAATGCGCCATGTGGGTGGGATCAAAATCCAAGACCGTTGGTATAACCTCAAGATGTATCCTCGATGTTTTGTAGGCAGTGAAGCAGTGGCTTGGATCACTGAGCACATACAACTTAGTCAAGCTGAGGCCATTCGTTTAGGACAACGGTTAATTGACGAAAAGTGGATTCATCACGTCGCCGATCAGCAACCTTTTCAAGATGCTTTTTTCTTCTATCGGTTTTATTGGGATGATTAATCCTGTACTACTGGGCCATTAAGGAAGCTGAATGAAGGGCAGGCATCGGTTGACTTGCTACTCAAATAGCAACTAACTCTAAACCTATGGCCTAAACCTGGAATCCAGGGATGGCAATCCATTTAGTGAAATTATGGGAAAAACCTGGGTGCGATCGCAGCAGTTGCGAACCCCCCTCTCAATGGATTGTGCTAG
>JAYKHH010000251.1:0-4347 GCA_035285265.1 Leptolyngbyaceae cyanobacterium
CGTCTGGCGGCTTTGATGGTCACCTATCCCTCAACCCATGGAGTGTTTGAGGAATCCATTCGAGAAATCTGTGGGATCGTCCATGCCCATGGCGGTCAGGTGTATATGGATGGGGCGAATATGAATGCCCAAGTGGGGCTGTGTCGTCCAGGGGACTTTGGGGCGGATGTCTGCCACTTAAATTTACATAAGACTTTCTGTATTCCCCACGGTGGCGGTGGCCCTGGCATGGGGCCGATTGGAGTGATGCCCCATTTGGTACCGTTTCTTCCCAAACATCCCCTCGTACCCGTGGGGGGTGCGGTCGGCGTGGGGGCAGTGGCAGCAGCACCTTGGGGTAGCGGCAGCATTCTCCCAATTTCCTGGGTTTATATTGCCTTGATGGGCGGTGCAGGCTTAACTCAAGCCACTCAAGTAGCGATTCTCAATGCCAACTACATTGCCCATCGTCTAGCGCCCCATTACCCTATTCTGTATCGCGGTAAACAGGGCTGGGTGGCCCACGAATGTATCCTTGACCTGCGTCAATTTAAGAAGAGTGCCGAGATTGAGGTGGATGATATTGCTAAACGTCTGATTGACTATGGCTTCCATCCTCCTACGGTGTCTTGGCCTGTTCCGGGCACAATCATGGTAGAACCCACGGAAAGTGAATCGAAGCAGGAGTTAGATCGCTTCTGTGACGCGATGATTGCCATTCGGGCTGAAATCCGTGAGATTGAACTGGGTCAGGTCGATCGCCACCATAATGTGCTGAAACATGCTCCCCATACGGCAGCAGATCTAATCACTCGTGAATGGGATCGTCCCTACTCCCGTGAAAAGGCTGCTTACCCTACCCCTTGGACGAGAGACAATAAGTTCTGGCCTGCGGTCGGACGCATTGACAATGCCTACGGCGATCGCAACCTCGTGTGTAGCTGTCTACCGTTAGAAGCGTATACAACTTCTGCCTAAGCAATCATGCAGTTACAGAGGGCATGGCACTGCCATGCCCTTACTGGGATTTTAAAATCTATTTATGAACGCTACCATCGGGCATCACTGCACCACTGAGCATTGCCTCATCTACATTGGCATTGAGGAGAATAGCTCGCTTCAAATTGGTATCCATCAAAACTGCTTCGTTTAAGATCACCTCTGTGAGGTTAGCCCAACTTAAATTAGCTCGATACAGGTGTGCTCCACTTAAGTTGGCTCCCCGTAGATTAGCCCAACTTAAGTTGGTTCCCCGCAGATTGGCTTTAAATAAAGTAGCCCACCTGAGATTCACCCCACTCAGATTTGCCTTTGTAAAATCTACATAACTCAACTTGGTGTGCTCTAGGATCGCGCCAGTGAGAATGGCATGGGATAGGTTGGAATTTTCTAGATTGGCACGGGTTAAATTCGCATAGGTTAAATTGGCGGCTCCCAAGTTTGACTTCATTAAAGAAGCCTCTACCAGTTTGGTACGGCTCAAATTCACGCTATGGAGATTTAGCTCAACCAAGTTTGCACCACTGAGATTGGCTTCACTTAAATTAGCGTCGCAGAGTTTAGCGCCCCTGAAATTCACTTCACTCAGGTTGGCATTTCGCAATCCTGCCTCGCTCAGGTTAACGCCAATTAAATTAGCGCCACTTAAATTAGCGCCACTCAAATTGGCCTCGCTGAAGTTCGCACCTCCTAAGTTAGCCCCTTCCAAACTGGCTTCTGTCAAGTTTGCGCCACTTAAATCTGCTCCATACAAACTCACACCGCTTAGGGATGCCCGCATCAAGTTAACTTCACGAAAGTCTTTTTCTCCTGATGCATAGCGATTCAGTAATTCATTTGAATTCATTTTCTCTACTCCCCGACCGGCTTGAATGCAACCCTTACCCATCCTTACTTAAGTATAGTGGTTCACTAGGATCCCTAAACTTAGGTCATTACACAGCTTAAATTTGTAGCTGAGCGATCGCGGTGTGAGATTTCACTGATTCCCATCGGATTATTTTGCAGGGTACTGGGATAGATAGGAACGGACTAGCTGTCGGCCTAACGCTTTACCAATCTGAGACCAACCTAGCAAGCTCACCAAAATCGTGAAGAGTACAGAGAGAGAATAGGCAAGCAAGAATGGCAAACCTATGATTTCCATGGCTGCACCCAAAGAAAGGCAAATTCCGATCGCAGTACCCACAAAGGGCAGGGTCAGTTGTAGCTTTCCCCATTTAGGCAAATGGTCAGGTGATAGGTTTTTAGACCAATAGCCTAACTGTTGCTTCAGAGTGGCTGCAAATGCCACCCCAGAGGTGAGGCTAATTAGTAAGCCAGAAAAAAATAGAAAGTACGGGGGATCTGAAGGGCTAGACAAAACAAAGTCTTGAAATTGATGTAGGTAAAATTCCCAGTTCATCCTAAAAAGACCTCTCACTGCTGAAGATCAAGACTAGGAAAGCTTTTCTGTTAACTGCTCCATCCGTGTTGAGCAGCACGTTATCTTTCTCCTAACTGATCAGCTTAACGAGCCCCTTTTTATCCACCTTCTACCGGAAGAACAGGACATGGCTCTGCCGTAGGAGGAGTGGGAGAGATCCAATTCAATTCCAGCAAGTTCTATCCTAATTTCTTGTTACAGAACATGTAACAACCGACTCCCTACGAGATCCGGCAGGCATACTAGCCAATAACGCAATTGAGCACTTGATAGATGCAGAACCGGATTCAGCAACTAACCCTGGAGGTGGTCGCCAATACCACCGTGACTGAGCAGCACTTAGAGCCTGATACGCCCGTAGAAGCTGCTTTCTCAAAGGCCAATGGTTTTTTCCAGCCATTATCCTGGCGATCGCTCACCATTTGGCAAGATGCCCGCAGTTATCAAATTCTGTTTTTGGGCTGCTTCCTGGTTGTAGGCATTAGTACCAGAGATTGGAGCCTGCGACCGGAGGTGATTGGGGCTGCGATCGCAACCTGCTTGACAACACAGTGGCTTGCTGTTTCCTGGCAGAACAAGATCAGTCCTTTGCATTTCTTGTTCTTATCAGACTTCCAGACCTCTGACTCGGACAGTTCTTTAGGCAAGCCTCCTATTAAGTGGTCGTTACCCAGTGCGCTGATTACGGCTCTAGGGCTGAGTTTGTTGCTCCGGGTTGACCATGTCACCACCATGATGCTGGCTTCAACCTTAGCAATCTTGAGTAAGTTTGTTTTGAAAATTCGGGGCAAACACGTCTTTAACCCCGCTAACTTTGGCATTCTCGCTGTGGTGCTATTGACCCACGATGCTTGGATTTCTCCAGGGCAGTGGGGTGAGGATGGCTGGTACGCCCTGATGTTTGCCGGAGCCGGAGCTTTGGTCTTGCAGCGAGTTGGGCGTTGGGATACGACCGCTGCCTTCTTAGGGTCTTACGCCTTGCTAGAGGCAGTCCGTAATCTTTGGCTGGGCTGGACTTGGGATGTGTTTCTGCATCGGCTCATGAGTGGATCGCTGTTGCTATTTGCCCTGTTTCTGATTACCGATCCCCGCTCGATTCCCAATGCCCGCACGGGTCGGCTGATTTGGGCAGTGGCGATCGCTATCCTTACCTTTATCCTACGAAATCATTTTTTTATTACTACTGCAGGCTTTTGGGCTTTATTTGCGCTTTCGCCGTTGAGTGTGTTGTTAGATCTAGTCTGGTCAGCGCCCCGGTTCTCTTGGTTACAACCCTCTCCCCCGCTTCCTATCGCTGAGACCGCAGCGACCCCGAATACAGCCATTCCAGCCCCCTATTTCCAGGCTTAAATTCCTATCAAATTCATGAGGAGATTGGCATGAAGCCCTTTCGCGTCTTAATTGCCTTACTTTTAGTTGTCGTAACCTGTTTTTGTTTTACCCCCGCCGCCTGGGCATTTTGTGGTTTTTATGTCGCCAAGGCTGATACCAAGCTGTATAACAAAGCCTCCCAGGTAGCGATCGCCCGCGACGGTAAACGCACCGTGTTAACCATGGCCAACGATTACCAAGGCGATGCCAAAGACTTTGCCCTGGTAGTTCCAGTACCCGTGGTATTGAAAAAAGAACAGGTACGGGTGGGGGATCCTAGAACCATGGAGCGATTGGATGCCTTCAGTGCCCCTCGCCTCGTGGAATATTTTGATTCCGATCCTTGTGCAATGAATGACTTTGCACTCGAGTCAATCATGCCTGCTTCGGCACCCATAACAGGTCAGGCTGCCAAGCCTTCCAGTCGCTCTAGAAACTTGGGTGTCACCATAGAAGAGCGTTTTAGTGTGGGGGAATACGATATCCTCATCCTCAGTGCTAAGGAATCTAATGGTCTACAAACTTGGCTAAGCCAGAATGGCTACCGCATCCCCGCCACTGCCAAAGAATTG
>JAYKHH010000252.1:0-2729 GCA_035285265.1 Leptolyngbyaceae cyanobacterium
AAGGCGGCAACTGGGATAAGTTGATCACCTTTCGACTTGCAGAATTAGAGCTTGTCGATGCCACCGCAGGTCTGAAGAAAGGGAAAAAGTAACCGGAACAGTCATCCATGCGGCTTCCTTTGCCCCAGTTCAGCTCTCAGAACCGTCACCCCCACCATATTGCTGAGGTCATTGAAACGGCAACGACTGAGTTTTTAGCCCAGTGTTTGGAGCCAGAATCTCTTAGTTTTGCAGTCATGCCACCCTTTGGCAGTTGGGTAAAGGCGATCGATGAAGAATCCGGCAATCAGGTGTACGCCGTGGTTTACCATGCCACTACCAGCCCGATTGACTCGGTGCATCGAGCCAGAGCCTTGGGCTTGTCGTTGCAAGATCTGCGAGAACAGCAACCCCAGATCTTTGCCATGCTGAAAACAGAGTTTCGCGCGGCGATCGTGGGATTCCAAACCCAAGGGGAAGGAAGCAATGGAGCGGCTGCTAGGAGCGCCGTTATCTATCAGCATCTGCCGCCACGCCCACCCCAAATTCATCAAGCTGTGTATTACTGTGATTCTGCCGAGATTATTCGGTTCACAGAAAAGCTGGACTTTTTAAGGACGTTACTGGCAGTGGCAGGAGCACCCGTAGAAGCCTTAGCTGCCGCTGCTATTCGAGAAATCTATCAACTTCGCCAGTGCGATCGCCCTTGGCTCGTACAAGCAGGCCGGATGTTAAGTGTGCTGCTAAAGGATGATTACGACCGCCTACAGGTCATTTTGAGCCAGATTCATCCATAGGGATAATCCCTACAAAAAATTAGGCTATCAAATTTATGTCAACACAAGGCAGCTTTTCGAGCTTGCTGGGTCAATAGCAATGTGCCATCCAGATCTACACTGAGGTCTTTTCCAGGCATAAAGCCTTTGTGGATCAACCGTTGATAGAGTGCCACGGAAGTCATTTTTCTGATTTCTGTCAGAACCTCTGAGGGAACCACCGTGTCGATCGCCCAAAGTAAAGCCTCTGCGTCAAACCGGAGCAATCGCTCCAGGCTGATCAGCATTAAGCCAGCTAATTCCTGTAGAGTAAGTTGCTTTCTGAAGAAAGTAATGAGATCCTTGCCAATCTCGGAATTACGACTGATCATCGCCATCGTAAGTTTTGAGATTGCCTGTTCCAAGTCGAAGGAATTCATGGGCAACAGCTTTACCAACCAAAATAGTTCTGATCAGTATATCTTGAGTGGGATTAGCTATCTACCCTAATGTAGATACCGATTATGATTTTTCTAGCTCCTTCTGACTCACTTGCGTAGAAAAATTTGAGAGAGGGGATAGAACAATTCCTAAAAATTACCGACGTAAAACAACCTCAGCTTCAGCTCCAGCCTCGCCTCGCTCCACTCTAGCCTCAGCAAATAGGTTGGAGTAAAGAAATCCTGCCAATAGCGCTCCGGCGATCGGAGCCACCCAGAACAGCCATAATTGACCCACCAGTTCAGGGCCAGCAAATAGGGCAGGCCCAGTGCTGCGCGCAGGGTTGACCGAGGTATTGGTAATAGGAATGCTGATTAAATGAATCAGGGCTAGTCCTAGGCCAATTGCGATAGGAGCAAAGCCCTTGGGAGTCCGGCGATCCGTAGCTCCTAGAATGATCAGTAGAAAAAAGAAGGTCATGACAATCTCTGTGATCAAGGCAGCCAGAAACGTATAACCGCCCGGAGAATGGGTTCCAAACCCGTTACTTGCCAGGGGATTGGTGCCACTGAGGGTGAACTCTGGATTACCACTGGCGATGATGTAAACCAGCCATGCCCCTGCGATCGCCCCCAGCACTTGAGCCACAATATAGGGAAGCAATTCAGACCCCGGAAAGCGTTTGCCTGCCCACAAACCAAAGGAAACGGCTGGATTGATATGGCAACCAGAGATATTGCCGATCGCGTAGGCCATCGTTAGCAAGGTAAAACCAAAGGCTAGAGATACCCCCACCAACCCAATCCCTAGGGGAAAGGTTATGTTGTCACCAATCACTGCCGTCTTGGTGATGTAGGTGGCTGCGATAACTGCACTACCACACCCCCCTAGCACGAGCCAAAGGGTGCCAATAAATTCCGCTATACAACGTTTGAATAAAGACACTTTAGTGGTTCCTCGTCAATTAAATTTAGAAACTAAGACCCCTACCGCCCAGGAATTAGGGCTTTGAAGATTACTCGCAGGGGCGATCGCTTCAAAATCTCTCCCCACCACGGAAGCTGAAAAATCTGGCAAGTTCATCCCCTAGAGCTTTCACAGAGAGCGAGTTTAATACCTTCTAGAGAAGCTTAATTCGCCTGTCCTCACTTCTATCTCTAGAAGGATTTATTTTATGAGCTACCTGTAAACCACCCATCGGTAAACACAAAGTGTATATTTCTTTCCCTTCCCAAAATTCAATAAGCTAGAGTTGACAATAGAGGATGATTTAAACAGTCTTGCAGACGAGCTAAGTCTAAGTGCTGTAACTCTGCCTAATAGAGGAATTGTTCAAGATGTATCCAAGAGAACTAGAGATTGCCGCTAAGCTAAGTGTGCCGATCTCAAATATCCCTGAAATCCATCTCATGGAAGCAGAACGTTCGGCAAGGGAAGCATTTGTCATGACACTACTGCGGCATCACGATATTAGTGCAGGGCGAGCATCAAGATTACTGGGAATTGATTGCTGGCAGCTTGCGGATTTAATGAGCCTACACAACATCTCACCTT
>JAYKHH010000253.1:0-4724 GCA_035285265.1 Leptolyngbyaceae cyanobacterium
AGATTAGGAATGCAGGCATACAAAAAAATTAAGATAATTAATGCTTCGCCTGAAATTCGAGAAACTGTAGATTTTATTATGGAGGAAAATACAGAAGAGATAATAGACTAAGAATGAGAGCTATTTCATGCAAAGTCCTCACTGTTCGATGAACACTGCTCTTGCATCTCTCAACCTGTCAGGTTTAGAGGGTGTTGGAAACGGGTGGCGTGACGTAGCAGAATGCATTGCAGCCCATCTTAAAATGATGGCAACGGTAGATTTTGCCGTTGCAAGCGGGAGCGATCGCAAGCATCAATCTTCATCCAAGGGGACTTTTCAAACACCCTCTCAACTGATTCCCATCAGTCTCGAACTCCACACCTATGAGTTATAGCGATTTCAAGCTAAACCAACTAGTCAAAGACTTTGGACTCACAATTTATGAGTTATCCGACCTATTTATCGATATTCCTTCTGTTCCAGCTAGTCCAAGCTTAACCACTCTCCTTCAAGAAAACGTGAATTTGGCAGTTGCCATCAATACCGAAAAAGCCCGCTCCGAAATGATTATTGCCCCTGTTCTTTGGGAAATCCGGAAACGGCTCAATGCCCAAATCAGCTTATTTTCTGGAACAGATTTTACTGTTGATCCTGAGAAAGGCTTGAGTGGAATCTGTGATTTTATTCTCAGTAAAAACCCAGAACAATTATTTATCCGAGTTCCTGTAATCACGATCGTTGAGGCAAAGAATGAAAACCTCAAAGGCGGTTTTGCTCAATGTATTGCCGAAATGATTGCAGCCCAAATCTTTAATCAGCAGGAAGGTAATGAAACGACCCACATCTATGGAGTCGTTACCATTGGTACAGTCTGGCGATTCTTAAGACTTCACCAGACGAAGGTTGAACTAGATTTAAGCGAATATTACATCAAGACAGACCTGGAAAAAATTTTAGGCATTCTTTTGTATGCCTTGGAATAATCTGAGTAGCGATAGCCATCCTCCATGAGTTCTCAATCTCTTCTCCCCCTCTCCCAAGCGGGGAGAGGAGATTGGGGATGTAGATGCTGGCTTCCCGCAGGGTGGGTGCATTAGATGTATATCGCGTCAGGCTAGGCGGAGGGACAGGCACGGGGACACTTCTCCTACAACCCGATACGGGGTTTTGGATTTTTCACCCTTGTCTAAAAATCCTTTTATCGAAGTAAATTCACGAAGTTGTAGACCCAGATACAATAGTCAACAGATCTCAGACTAAAAGCTGATCATGACTTTTCCCGTAGACGTAGAGACTGCATCGAAGCAAAATTTAGAGCTTGATCCAGCGGTTACAGATTCAAAGCGTTTAAATATTGAATCAACAACGCCTGAGTCAAGTGAGACTCAGATCCTGGATGACCTCCCAGATGACACCGAAATGTCTCTGTTTGAACACCTGGAGGAGTTGCGGCAACGGATCTTTTACGCTTTGATCGCGATCGCCGTGGGCATTGTGGGTTGCTTTACGGTAGTTAGAAAGATTGTGCAACTCTTAGAAGTACCAGCCCAAGGAGTCAAGTTTCTGCAACTTTCTCCTGGAGAGTACTTTTTTGTCTCTATGAAAGTGGCGGCCTATAGTGGTGTGTTAGTAGCAAGCCCAGTTATCCTTTATCAAATTATTCGGTTTGTGCTGCCCGGTTTAACCCGTAGTGAACGACGTTTACTAGGGCCAATCGTCTTTGGATCGAGCTTTTTGTTTGTAGGAGGGCTGGTTTTCGCCTATGTGGCTTTGATTCCCGCCGCACTGAACTTCTTTATCAACTACGGTGCGGAGGTGGTAGAGCAGCTTTGGTCGATTGACCGTTACTTTGAATTTGTGTTGCTGTTGCTTTTTAGTACTGGGTTAGTCTTTCAAGTCCCTGTCATTCAAATTCTACTAGGGACGCTAGGGATTGTTTCTTCTCAGCAAATGCTGGCAGGTTGGCGATTTATCATCCTGGGAGCAGCT
This sequence comes from Leptolyngbyaceae cyanobacterium, assembly GCA_035285265.1. Taxonomy (GTDB): domain Bacteria; phylum Cyanobacteriota; class Cyanobacteriia; order JARCMD01; family JARCMD01; genus JAYKHH01. Next base: position 1,972 of record JAYKHH010000253.1, read on the forward strand.
ATTTTAGGTGCTGTTCTGACCCCATCCACCGATCCTCTGACCCAGAGCCTACTGGCGGGAGCGGTGGTGGGCTTATATTTTGGGGGTGCAGGCGTAGTCAAGCTTTTGGGCCACTAATAGGGCCAATCAGAAGCCTCCGAGCGACAAGTCCCTATGAACAGCGGTTGGATTTATCGAGAGCAGGTGAATCCCTCTGCTGAGGGTTTGACGGTGCTGGAGTATTACACGAACTACTACCGCCACTCTAGCCAAATGGAGTGGCAGACTCGCATTCAGGCAGGACAGGTCTTGCTGGATGGTACTCAAACCACGGCAGAGACTCATCTGAAGCGGGGTCAGTGCTTAACCTACCATCGCCCCCCTTGGCAAGAACCAGAGGTGCCTTTGGATTTTGCGATCGCCTACGAAGATTCAGATTTACTAGTAGTCGCCAAACCCTCTGGCTTGCCTGTCCTGCCGGGAGGTGGGTTTCTGGAGCACACGCTTCTGTGGCAACTTCAACAACGCTATCCCCAAGAGACTCCCATTCCCATTCATCGTTTGGGACGGGGCACTTCAGGGTTGATCCTATTGGCGCGATCGCCAGCCGTTCGAGCTGCTCTCAGCAAGCAAATGCGGGATCAACAAATGCACAAGATCTACCGCACTCTAGTCTGTGGCACATCCCTGCCTGACCGCTTCACCATTACCCAACCCATCGGCAAAATCCCCCACCCAGTCTTAGGCCATGTGTATGCTGCCCATGGGGATGGATTACCTGCTCAGAGTGAGTGTCAAGTTCTCCAGCGCTATGCGGACACATCACTGCTAGAAGTCCAGATTTTGACCGGACGCCCCCACCAAATCCGCATCCATCTGGCAGCGGCAGGATATCCCTTATTAGGCGATCCCCTCTATGGAGTCGGAGGCGTACCGCTTACCGTTGAGGAGGCTACTCCCGGTAGCTTGCCCGTGCCTGGAGACTGCGGTTATCACCTCCATGCTCTCCATCTTGCTTTTACCCACCCCAGCAGTGGTCAACCTCTACACTTAACCTGCCCTGCCCCTCCTGCTTTAGAACTAGATAGTCCAGCAGCTTGTGGATAGAATTCCTAGGCAGTAACTCGTCAGGTGAACTAAATTGAAGGAGTCCCCCTTTGCCAAGGTTTACTGAGACATGCTAGGTAATTTTCAGCAAAGTAATCTCCGAATTGAGGTAGAAGCGTCAGAAACTCTGATTCGAGATGCCCTGCTGCGGACGAGTCAGTTGCGGCGTTGGCTATGGCCCCAACGTTTATCCGAAGGACTTCCTGAACTCTTAAAGCCAGGAGTAACCTTTACCAGTTGGCTAGGCCCTGTAACAGTTCAACACCAGGTAGACGTAGCAGAAGACCATTGTTTGCGCTTCCTGCTCAGTCAGGGTATTGATGGCTTCCATGAATGGTCTTGGGGGGATGGTTGGGTGCAATCGCGCTTAGAAGGGGTCACAGTATTACCCTTGAGCTTAGGCCAAACGCTCACTTTAATCCGTTTACGGCAGTTTTTGGCAACCCAAAAGGTAGGTCAAGCGGCTTAAGGTAGGTGTCGGGTGCCAGAAGAGCCTGAGGGGAGCTACTGATTTTGGGAAGGTGGGAAAGGTTCTCTACTCTAATGGCGAGGTGGCACACCCCAAACCCACCCCGCCCTCCGGGCACCCCTCCCAATAGGGGATTTTAGCTTCTAGTTCCCCTCTTGGGAGGGGCTAGGGGTGGGTTTCCGGGAACTCGATGTCATCAACATCTGGGACAACCCTCCCCCCTTTCAAAGCGATCGCTAAATTTGCTAAATTGCAAATAGGGTTGACAGACGCCCTAAATTGCGAGAGTATAAAGTGCTTCAGAAAATGCTGAAGTTAAGCGGAACTGGCGGAATTGGTAGACGCGCTAGATTCAGGTTCTAGTGTCTGCAAAGACTTCCGGGTTCAAGTCCCGGGTTCCGCATCATTCTCACACCCCAACACGGCCAGATTAGGAACCAAAACTGATGAAAAAAGCATTAATTTGCGGAGTATCAGGTCAGGATGGGGCTTATCTGGCTGATTTGCTTTTGAAGAAAGGGTATGTGGTGTGTGGCACGTCTCGCGATGCCCAGATGTCCTCTTTTCAAAACTTAGCCCGTCTGGGAATTCGGGATCAAGTCAAGTTGGAATCCGTTGCCCTGAACGATTTCCGCAGCGTTTTACAGGTGTTGGCCAAGATCCAGCCGGATGAAGTTTATAACCTGGCAGGTCAAAGCTCGGTGGGTCTTTCCTTTGAGCAGCCCGTAGAAACCTTAGAAAGCTTGGCGACGGGCACCCTGAACTTACTGGAGGCGATTCGGTTTATCGGTGCCCCGATTAAGTTCTATAGCGCTGGCTCCAGCGAATGCTTTGGTGATACAGGTAATACTGCTGCGGACGAAAATACCCCCTTCCGCCCTAGAAGTCCCTATGCGGTTGCTAAGGCGGCTGCTTTCTGGGAAGTTGCCAACTATCGCGAAGCCTATAATTTGTTTGCTTGCTCTGGCATTCTGTTTAATCATGAATCTCCCTTAAGACCCGAACGTTTTGTCACCCAAAAGATTGTGGCTACTGCGTGTCGCATCGCTCAAGGGAGTTCCGAACAACTGCATTTAGGGAATATTGCCATTGAACGAGACTGGGGTTGGGCACCTGAGTATGTAGAAGCTATGTACTTGATGCTGCAACAGCCTGAACCAGATGACTATGTAATTGCTACCGGCGTGAGTAGTAAGCT
>JAYKHH010000254.1:0-3538 GCA_035285265.1 Leptolyngbyaceae cyanobacterium
AGGTTAGCCCCTCATCGATCGCTAACAACTCAACTTGATGAAACACCGCAGCATGGGTCGCATCTACCGTATCCCGACGGTAGCATCGTCCTGGGGCCACAATCCGAATCGGGGGATCATTTTCTTCCATGTAGCGAATCTGAACCGCCGAAGTATGAGTCCGCAGCAAGTTGCCATCACTCAGGTAAAACGTATCCTGCATATCACGGGCCGGATGGTCTTTCGGCGTATTCAATGCTTCAAAGTTGTAGTAGTCCGTTTCCATTTCTGGCCCCTGGGCCACGGTATAGCCCAGACCCACAAAAATCTCTAGCACGCGATCAATGGTGCTATTGATCGGGTGGATGCGGCCTTGGGGACGATAGGTGCCGGGCATCGTCACATCCAAGGTTTCTGATTCCAGTTGCGCCTGGATTTGCTCTGCCTGTAACGCAGCCCGCTTCTCGTCTAGGCCACCCTGTAGAGCTTCCTTCACTTCGTTGGCCAGTGCCCCAATCTGAGGGCGCTCCTCCGGGGGCAGCTTTCCCATGCCACCCAGAATTTGGGAAAGGCTACCCTTCTTGCCCAAATACTTCACCCGAAGTTGTTCGAGTTGGTCTAAGGTCGTGCTGTGGGCGATCGCCTGGTTGGCCTCCTGTTGAAGGGCTGCTAATTGCTCCCCTAGACCGCTAAGCTGATTAGTCATGCTGGTAATCGTCAATGGAACAGTACTATTCAAGGGACAGTGACGAACATCAATGACCCACTACTGTCAGTTTAGGGGCACCGGAGGGGCTAACGCTATAGTCTGAGTGAACCTTTGCCTGCTTTTAGCGTCCTCAACCTTTCAATATTCTGAGTTATGCCCATCCAATCAATAGTTAAGCAGTATGAAGTCCATGCCGCTGAAACAACATACTTATTTGTACGCTGTTGGACTTTTAGGTAAAACTACATCATACTTAACCCTACTATCAGAAACTCTCATTTTTCCTAGGTCTGAATGCCAAGGCTGAAAATCAGCCTGTCAATCCCACTCAAATCAATGCCCTGATTACTCTCTTGATGTGGTATTTGAATCTTTGATTTAGCCTTTTAGCCTGTTTCCTACGGATGGGATAATGAGAAATTCCATGATTTTATTTCATCTTAATAAACCATATAAACGCATCATTTCTTAAACCACCCATTCCAAGCCTGATTCTCTATTGACTGATCTGATCGGGCTAAGTTAATTCCTCAAAATCGCTTGCCAGCCTTTTTATCCGTTCTTTAATTCATCACTTTGGATTGAAAAATGATTCCTGCATCGGTGCCTACCTCCACTAAAAGTCAAAATTTAACCATTTTTGAATCTAATCCACCCGCAACCATCCCTCCGTCGCCGGATGTCCCTACCCCTTCTCTAGCAGCATTGTGGGCAAAAAAGTACTTTAGTAACGTCAGTTCCTCCGAAGATCGAGAGAGGCTTAGAGCCAGCCCCACTCTCAGTAACATTACCTCTCAGGAAGGACGAGCGGACACGGCTAAGCAATTGCTCAAAGGTTTAACGTTAGCGAGTGCTCAGGCTTGGTCAATGACCGAGAACTTGTTATCTGAAGAAATTGAACGTCACGGCATTAATCCAGACTTGATTGATCCTTGGCAAATCGCCGCTGATTCCCATGCTTTATTTAAGAAAGCAATGGAAGCCTATGCAGAGCGGGTCACACCGAGACGCCTTGCAGTTATTGTGGGTGGGGAGTTTGGGCAAGTCCGCAAAAAATACACAGCCGTAGATCCGCGCGTGATTGGCTTTGTCAGTATGCAATTTCATTACACCGGCAAGGTTTTATTAGATCGCCTCTCTACCGTGGAGCAGTCCCTGATCAATCCCTATTTCAAGGTCATGGACGATCACCTGTACATGCCCTTACGAGATGCTTACCAAGCTGCAGCCCAGCACTCCTATAATTCTCCTGGCCTAGTGGCAGTTCAAAACCTGCTCCCCATCAGCACTAAAATTGCAGAAGCAGTTTGTCAGCAAATTTGTCGTTCTCATCCTGATTACCAAAGTAACAGTGGATTACTCACCTCTACACTGGTCAAAATTTCCAGCATTCGGGATGTGGAGATGTTTCAGGTTTATCTGTGCCTGTGCGTTTTGGAAAACAGTATTCGTTCCGTCCAGCAAGAACTCTTCCCCCTCTGCATTATGCTTTATCCCCATTTAGGGGTCAGTTGGAAACTGATCCAGGATATGTTGCAGACCCTAAGCTGGGAAATGCATGATCAGTTAAAGGCTGAGCATTTAGCTGTCTTTCTACCCTATGTCCATGCCTTAACCGAGATGTTCTCTAACGAGATTTTTCAACAAGGTTAGAGGTTGTTGAGGGATTTCGCGCTGGTAGAGGCACCCCTAGTAGGGGCCCTAACGCTATCGGGCACCCACACCCACTAGGGGTGCCCCTACGGAAGGCATAGATCAAAATCAAAAATCTGCGTTAGTGAGCAGGGAATACCCAAGGCTGACGTTTCAAATCACTCTCCCGATCCGGTACCCCAAGTAGAAGGTGGTATTTCCGGCCCAAAATTAAAGGTAGACTAGCTTAGCCCTGCTCCTGATCAATATTTTTGGGGTGATGCCCTATGCTTTCCTTTATTCGCTCAGATCTGGCCCAACTTCATGCCTATACCCCCCACCCCAGTAGTGCAGAAGGCACGGCATGGGTGCCTGCTCAGCTTGATCACTTAGATACGAATGAAAGCCCCTTTGACCTGCCAGAAGCACTCAAACAAAAATTAGCTTGGACTTACCAGCACGTTATTCAGACAAATCGCTATCCCGATGGCAGCCATGCGGATTTGAAGGAAGCGATCGCCCTCTACGTCAACGAGTCGGCAAACTCCCTTGGGGGTAACGCTACGATTACACCCACCCAAATTTCGATTGGGAATGGCTCCGATGAGTTGATTCGCTCCCTTTTGATTGCTACCTGCCTGGGAGGCGAAGGATCCATTCTAGTGGCTGATCCCACCTTTTCTATGTATGGGATTTTGGCTCGTACCCTAGGCATTCCCGTGGTCACCGTGGGACGGTCTGAACTGAACTTTGAAATGGATCTGGAGGCGGCGGCAACGGCGATCGCGCACACCCAGCATCCCCCGATTCGAGTCGTATTTGTGGTTCATCCCAACTCCCCTACAGGCAATGCCCTGACCGCTCAAGAATTAGACTGGTTGCGGAGTTTGCCAGAACACATTCTGGTCGTGATTGACGAAGCCTATTTTGAATTTAGCCAAACAACTGTAGTTGCTGAATTAGCCCAGCATCCCAACTGGGTTGTGTTGCGAACTTTCTCTAAAGCTTTCCGTTTAGCTGCCCATCGGGTTGGATATGCGATCGCCCATCCTGACCTCATCACCGCCCTCGAAAAAGTTCGGCTCCCCTACAACCTACCCAGTTTTTCTCAAGCAGCGACTCAGGTAGCCTTAACCCATCGCCATCTCCTGCTAGAAGCCATTCCCCTAATTTTAGAAGAGCGCCAGCGCTTAACTCAGAGACTTATCCTTCAGCCCA
>JAYKHH010000255.1:0-4585 GCA_035285265.1 Leptolyngbyaceae cyanobacterium
TAGCAGACATCGTGATTTTAACACGCAGCCATTGGGTGGCTTTCAATTCCAAGTAGGTTCGACGACTCTCACCCACCTGGAATTGAAAGCCCTAACTAAGCCAAACTAGACAGAGGAATCCCTAGCCAAGCAGCAAAATTCTTCTCCTGGTTAGGAGTGGGAGAGGGAACTGCTACTACCTGATAGCGCGGGGGACGAGGAGGACTGAGGATGACGGAGCAGGTCAGGAGTTCATCTTGATGGAAAACCGTGAGTTGAACTGCATCTCCGGGTTTGTAGTCCTTGAGTCGCTCATTGAGTTGATCGGCACTCACCCGAAATCCTGAGAGGGCTAGCAATTCATCTCCCGCATTTATGCCTGCTTGTTGAGCGGGTGATCCGGTTTCTACAAACTTGATCAGTTCACGACCATTCTCTGTCTTCACGGTGCAACCTAGGTAAGGGGGTTGATCCTCCGTGACCTCGCCTTTAATCTGAAGCCCAAAGGGAGCCAAATACTGATCGAAGGGTAACTCCTCCGTGCCATCAATGTAGCGCTGGAAGAAATCCGTGAGGTCGGTGTCAGCAATGGCTTCGATCACACCCTGTAATTGTTCCGGCGTAAAGCCAATTTCGGGCTGCCCAAACTCCTGCCACATCTGGCGTAGGACATCATCGAGGGAGCGCTGATTATTGTGGCGATCGCGGATCAGCAGATCCAGCAACAAAGACACCATTTCTCCCTTCAAGTAGTAAGAAATCTGGGAATTATTGCTATTGGCATCCTGCCGATACAGCTTAATCCAAGCATCAAAGCTAGCTTCACTCACAGGTTGTACCCGCCGACCCGGAGTAGATAGGAAACGGTTAATCTCCTGACTTAGCCCCTGTAAAAAGTATTTGCCGTTATAGATTCCGGCTCGGAGGGGCAGCACCAAGTCGTAGTAACTCGTGGTGCCCTCACTGAACCATAGGGAAGGCGTATAGTTTTCCCCGTCGTAGTCAAAGGTTTCTAAGGCTTTAGGACGGATGCGCTTGACATTCCACAGGTGAAAAAACTCGTGGGCCACCAATTGCATAAACCGATAGTAGCGATCGCCCCGAAAGCCAAATCGGGGGTAGTTCAAGGAGCAGGAGTCTTTATGTTCGAGTCCGCCATTACCCTGAGACGATAGATGCAGAAGGAAAAGATAGCGATCGTAGGGCAAGCCCTCAAACAACTCAGCTTCAACCTGGATAATCTTCTGAGTGTCTTTAACAATCTGCTCTGGCTCTGCATTTCCCTGCCCCCAGATTGCTAATGCGTGGGGTTTATCCAATACCTCAAACTCATAAACCGTATGACTGCCAATCTCAAAGGGACTATCCACCAAGGTGTCAAAATCCGTAGCCAAGAAAGTATTGGCTTGATCGGACACCAAGGGAAGGGTCGTAGTTACCTGCCAGCTTGGACGCGGGGGGATCACTTCTACTTGGATCTCATGGGACTCAAACCCTGGCAAGTAGAAGAATAAAGCCGCTCCATTAAAGTATCCATGAGTCGTATCTAAGTGATTGGTTCGCACCGATAGCTCATTCGCAAATATCCGGTAACGCACCGTTATTTCACGACAGCCCGTTGTTTCGACTTGCCAATGGTTTTTGCTCAACTTATGCCAGGACAAGGGCTGCATTCCAGCCGTTGCCTCAAAGTCTTGCAAATGCTTAGCGTACTCCCGCACCAGATACGATCCCGGAGTCCAGACAGGCAGTTTCAGATCTAACGTGGGCAGTCTCCAACCCCTAACCTGTAATGTCACCTCAAACAAGTGAGCCTCCGGTTGAGGCATCGCAACTTGATAGAACAACTCAAAATCAGTACGCTTCAAGCTAATCGGAGGAGATTGTGTAGCTTCAGTCATGGAGGAGCTTTATTAGAAATAGAGATGAGTTGAGCCAAAATCACCTCCATTTTTGAGTAGGGACATGGCATTGCCATGTCCCCTACGGAGGTACTGAAATTCTAGGGGCTGTCATCATTTAGCCACCTAATGCTTCGACGGCAAAGGTTTCAGCCCCTAGCTTATGAGGTTGGGACGGGCGCAGTAATGCTTGTCCCACAAGGTTTCTAGAATTAATTGATGACGCGCCCTAAGGGGGATAGAATTTACAATCTTTTAAGTGCGGCCAGCTAACTGCATCAAGGACTTAAATTGCACCAGATGCATGACTTGCTTCGTGGCATCAATTTTGAGCCAACCCTTACTTTCTAGCTTTTCGATAATTTGGGTTGTTTCCTTTAAGCCAATATCGGCGACATTGGCTAAATCTTGAAGGGGAATATTAAAAATGTCCACACTGGTCTCATTCTTTTTCCCATAATTTTCCCCAAGGGCAACAATGGTATTCGCCAACTTGACCGCTGGAGGTTTTTGGTGGAGTTGAAACCGAAAGTTAGTCTGTCGCAAGCGCCGCACCATCAATTGCAGCATTTTGTGATGGAGCTGTGGATCTTTGAACAGGGTTTGAATAAACCGCTGCGCTGCAATACTAATTAGCTTCACTGAAGAGAGGGCAATCACATCCGTGGATCGAGGAGATTCATCTAAAATCGCCATCTCCCCAAAAAAGTCACCACGACCCAAAATTGCCAAGGTTGCAGCTTCCTCGCCAGCGAGTCGCCGCACCTTAACCCAGCCTGAAACTACAAAGTACACAGCATTGCCCCAGGAATCCTCCATTAAGACAGCTCTGTTGGCAGGGTATTCATGCTCTACAGCAATAGATAATAGGCTTTCTATCGTTTCCGGGTTGGCAGTGCTGAAGATCGGAAAAATTTCACTAAAGGCGGCAGTCTGCATGAAAGATCTTAGGATAGGGGTTTAAGATGAACAGCCCAGGAAGGGCGCTGGATGCATCAAAAAGAGCACGCTACACATTACTCTTAATTGATCATAAGCCTGATAAAAACGCTGATAGGAAATCTTAGGAATCCTCTACAATCTTTTGAGTGTGGGTCGGATAGTAGACTCAACCCTGATCAAAGCGCACCCCGTCCTAAATTCAAATCAAAAATATTGAGTCTCTAAAGATGCATGGGAGCATGGCTACTTTATATCCTAGTGCTTAAGATAAGGAAGTTGAACAGTTGTGCCAGTTGATCCCAAAAATTTTAGATTTTAGATGTTGCGTAGAATACCTAATCCCCAAAGCCTTTCCTATCCAAAGAAAGGCTTTGGGGCTACCCCAGTACCTTAACCGTAGTAGCTAGGTGCATTTCCGGGCTTCCATTTGATGTTGCAGCCTAAGCTCGGCACCTGATTCGGGTCAACTGGTTTGCCTGCTAGTACAGTCTCGATCGCACCTCGTAAATCTTTGCCTGTTACAGGTTTGCCGCTATTAGGACGGCTATCATCTAATTGACCCCGATAGACAAGCTGCAAATTGTGGTCAAACAGAAAGAAGTCTGGGGTGCAGGCAGCCGTATAAGCTTTGGCAACTTCTTGGCTTTCGTCGTAACACAGGGGAAAGGTGAATCCTTGTTCTTGGGCCATGATTCTCAGATTGTCGGGGGAATCACTGGGGTAATTCTCCACATCATTGGAGCTAATGGCAACAATCCCCAAGCCTTGATCTTGATAATCTTTCCCCAGTCGAGCCAGTTCTGTCTTGACGTGAATGACATAGGGGCAATGTTGGCAAATAAACATCACAAGTAGGGCTGGTTTGCCCGCAAAGGTTGCCAGAGAAATGGTTTGCCCAGACACCACATCCGGCAACTGAAAATCTGGGGCTTTGGTTTCCAGCGCCAACATGGTTGATTCAGTCCGTGCCATATACAATCACTCCTTGGGTTTTTCTTTTTTATCCTAGCGACAACTGGGCATCCAGATCTCATGGACGAGATCGCGTGATCTTGGCCTACAACTTAATGCCTATTTTGAACCGAGATCGCTTTGGAATTTAGTTCTAGGAAGGGAAGGTACAATGGGACAGATGGTTGGAATTGCCGATCCATGCCTACCTTTCCTCGTGCCGATCAAGATTCTCCTTGGAAAGAGATACTGCGCGAATATTTTCAGGAGGCGATCGCGTTGTTCTTTCCAGCGATCGCCCAAGTCATCAACTGGGAACGAGAGCCAGAATTTTTGGATAAGGAGTTCCAACAAATTGCCCCCGATGCCGAAATTGGCAAACGCTATGCGGATCAGTTAGTAAAGGTGTGGCGAAAAGAGGGCGAAGAACTCTGGCTACTAATTCACCTGGAAGTGCAAGCTCAGTCAGAAGCCAATTTTGAAGAGCGGATGCTAGTCTATAGTCTGCGGATTTTTGATCGGTTTCATCGGTTGGCGAGTAGTTTGGCGATTTTGTGCGATCGCAGTCCGACTTGGCGACCCCATCGCTACGACCTGAGTGCTCCCGGTACCCGTTTGAGTTTTGAATTTGACACCATTAAACTCCTCGACTACCAAGTACGCTGGGCAGAACTGGAGCAGAGTCGCAATCCCTTTGCCACGGTGGTAATGGCCCACTTAAAGGCGCAAGCGACTCGGAAAAATGCGACAAACCGCAAAGAGTGGAAGTTTCAGTTGATTCGACGTTTGTATGACCAGGGCTATCCCCGTCG
>JAYKHH010000256.1:0-7125 GCA_035285265.1 Leptolyngbyaceae cyanobacterium
TATGAGCCCCTAGACAAATCTGCGATCGCACGGGTTGCCAACCTGGAATCAGAGTTTCGACCTTTTCCCAGTTGCTATGACAAGGACTCCCTAGAAGTTGAACATAGTTTCAGACTCCTTTATCAGTAAGCCTTTATCAGTAGAAGTTGCCTATCCTCTACCCCGGCAAAACTGCATCCCCTGAAAAATCAAATGGGGTGACCGTCGGATATGAGCTGCAATATCTGGAGCTTGGTCTTGTAAGTAGGTCAAGAGCACAGAAGCATCCCCCCCCGTGAGAGCAATCGCACTTCCCGGAAATTGTTGCCACCAGTCGGTTATAAAGTCTTGGATGCCTGCAATCAGCGTGTAGATAATACCACTGGCGATCGCGTCTGGAGTCGTAGTTGCCCATCGAGAGGGTAGTTGATCAGGAGGCAAGAGGCTAGGGAGGGCAGCGGTTTTTTGGCCTAAGGATTGCAACTGCAAACCCAATCCAGGGAGAATTGCACCTCCCACCAATTGACGATCCGCATCGGCTCCGGTCAAGGTCAAAGCAGTTCCTGCATCGATTACCAGGGCAGGCCAGCCCCACGTTTCCCCGGCCCCCCACAGAGCAAGGGCGCGGTCAACTCCGAAGGTGGTATAGGTCTGATAGAGAGGAATTTGGTCTAGAGTAAGAAATCGGGCTGCTGGATAGGTTTGCCAAAGCTGCGCCTGTTCAGGAACAACGGAAGCAATTAAGATTTCCGGGTATTGCAGATTTCCAAGAGCGTCTTTCTGTAGGGGTAGCGCCCCCGTGCCTACCCCCATTAGACCTTGGAACGACCAGGGGGGGATTGCCTCCGTACCTACCTCCGTTGGGGGCAACCACGGAGGGATTGACCCTACAGGTAAATGCTCCGTATTCCATGCCCTGTGAAGTGTTACATCCTCAAACAAAGCCCAATGTAATCGGGAATTCCCGATCATCAGGGCTAGCCAGAGGTTTTGAGTGGGTAGGGGGGACAGCATGGGCAGGGCGAAACTTAAGTTCAGTTATCAGTTTTTTAACTAATTGATAAATTCTTTGAAACACAGCTTTACAAAGCTGTATGTGACAATACAAATAACGCCCATATTTAACGCCAAGACTTCAGGAAATTGCTGCTAAGGAGGCTCTCAATGGTAGTGCTCACGGATCGGATTCAACGCAAACTGACGATGCAAACGTTAGCGATCGCCCCTGAAACCACCACCATTCGTTCGTTGGACTGGGATCGCGATCGCTTTGACATTGAGTTTGGTCTTCAAAACGGCACCACCTACAACTCCTTTGTTATTCAGGGCGAAAAAATTGCGGTCGTAGACACGTCCCATGAAAAGTTCCGTGCTCTCTATCTAGAAACTTTAGCAGGGGTCATTGATCCAGCTCGGATTGATTACTTAGTGATTAGCCATACTGAACCAGACCACAGCGGCTTAGTCAAGGATGTCCTTGCCCTAGCGCCCCATGCCACAGTCGTAGGCTCTAAGGTAGCTATCCAGTTTCTAGAAGACTTGGTACATCAGCCCTTTCAACGGCAAATTGTCAAAAATGGCGATCGCTTAGATTTAGGTAAAGGGCACGTTTTAGAGTTTGTGATTGCACCCAATCTACACTGGCCCGACACCATGTTTAGCTACGATCACAAAACTCAAATTCTGTTCACCTGCGATGCTTTTGGCTTGCACTATTGCAGTGAACCGACCTTTGATGAGGATTTAGCCACTATTGAAGCCGATTTTCGTTTTTACTACGACTGTCTCATGGCTCCCAATGCCCGTTCGGTGCTCTCGGCTCTCAAACGCATGGGCGAATTAGACGAAATCCAGATGATTGCTACAGGGCACGGCCCGTTGCTACAGCATAACGTGGCGGAACTTACAGATCGCTATCGTCGTTGGAGTCAGGCAAAAACCAAGTCTGAAGCAACTGCAGCGGTGTTTTATGTGTCGGACTATGGTTATAGCGATCGCCTCTCCCAAGCCCTAGCGCGGGGTATCACTAAAACCGGGGTCGCCGTAGAAATGATGGATCTCAAAGCGGCAGATCCTCAGGAAGTGCAAGAACTCGTAGGACGTTCAACCGGGATCGTGATCAGCACCCCTCCCACGACCGGGGGAACCATTCAGGCGGCCATTAGTACCGTTTTGGCAGCGGCAAAGAGTAAGCAGGCAATCGGGGTTTTTGAATCCTATGGGGGAGATGATGAACCCATTGATCCCCTGGTAAGCCGCTTCCGAGAATTAGGCTTAACGGAAGTATTTCCAGCCATTCGGATTAAAGATACGCCCTCGGAATCGACTTACCAACTCTGCGAGGAAGCAGGAACTGACTTAGGGCAGTGGCTCACCCGCGATCGCGCCATTAAACAAATGAAGTCCTTAGACACCGACCTTGACAAAGCCTTAGGTCGGCTCAGTGGCGGGCTGTATATTATCACTGCTCAGAAGGGCAATGTCACCAGTGCAATGTTGGCCTCGTGGGTGTCCCAAGCTAGCTTTAAGCCTCTCGGTTTAACCATCGCAGTGGCCAAGGATCGGGCGATTGAGTCTTTGATGCAAGTGGGCGATCGCTTTGTCCTCAATGTCTTAGAAGAGGGCAATCACCTACCCCTGATGAAGCATTTCCTGAAGCGGTTCCCCCCCGGTGCAGACCGATTTGCTGGCGTAAAAACGCAGCCTGCAGACAATGGCTCCCCAATTCTGACGGATGCCCTTGCCTATCTGGAATGTGAAGTCTCTAGCCGCATGGAGTGCAGCGATCACTGGCTAGTGTACAGCATGGTGCAGACGGGTCGAGTCTCTAAGCCGGAGGCATTAACGGCTGTTCACCACCGCAAGGTAGGGAATCATTATTAGAGCCGATTACAGACGGGTAAGAGCACCAGATTAACCAAGAATGTTAGACTAACACCTGACTAGCACTAGTCAGGTGTTACCAATGACTACTTCTAAATCCCCCAACCCATCTCCGCTTGCTCGCTACCCGAACTGGAAACTAGAAGATGCCAAAGCGCGTTTCAGTGAGGTCGTTCGATTAGCACGGGAACAAACTCCTCAACGTATTACCGTGCGAGGTGAAGATGCTGTCGTACTCATCTCCGCTGAAGAATTTGCCAAGCTACTCCCGCTGCTAGAACAGCCTAGCCTGCATACCTTGCTGTCCCAATCTCCCCTCAGCCAGTTGAATTTTGAGCAACCTAGTATTCAATCTTCTGTTCGAGACATTGAGTTATGAAGGGTTGGCTGCTAGACACCAATATCATCTCGGAACTTCGCAAACCTAACTGCCACCCTGCAGTCAAACAATGGGCGGATAGCCAACCCCCACAGTTGTTTTATTTGAGTACCGTCACCCTAGCAGAAATTCGCTTTGGCATTGACCAGGCTAATGATACTGTTTTTCGTCAAGAATTAACCCAATGGCTTGATATCACCCTACGCCCCTGGTTTAGCGATCGCATTCTGGCAGTGGATGAAGATGTGATTCTTACCTGGAGGAAGATGGTTGAAACAGGACGAAAACAAGGCTACACCTTTAGCCAGCCCGATCTCTTTATTGCAGCGACAGCCGTTTTGCACAATCTCTGTGTCGTCACTCGCAACATCACAGACTTTGAAAGGTCAGGAGTTGCTGTCTTCAATCCGTTTATCTAAGTCTTTGCATAAAACCCAAACCCAGCTCTGATAGGTTAATGAGCTAAATAAATTCCCCTAGGGACAAAATCTACCAGGGGTTTTCTTTTGGGTAGACCATAAGAGTCAGAAATGCTTGCCTACTGGGCGGGGGGCAATTTTGCAGACTCCTCCGTTCCACTCAACATTTGGGCTTTCATTGCGGCTAACTCATCATCCACATCATCCCCACCTTCTAGGGCAGCAAAGCGTTTGGTTAAATCGTCCGTACCCAGTTCGGCGATCGCTTCTGACTGAGCCTCCAAATTCAATACCTTTTGCTCCATGCGTTCAAACGCCGAGAGAGCAGTGCCAGTTCCCACTCGCCCCATCATCTCATTGATCTGTTGAGAGGCTTTGGCAGATCTCGCCCGTGCCACATACAGGTCTTTTTTAGTTCTGGCTTCAGAAATCTTGCCTTCCAACGCCATCATGTTCTGCTTCAGCTTCGCAACAATCTCCCCCTGAGGCCCTAATTGCGTCTTCATCGCCTGAGCGGTTTCCTCATAGGATTTGCGGCGAGTGAGGGCTTCTCGTGCCAGGTTATCATCCCCTTTTTGCAGGGCGAGTTGCGCTCGTCGGTACCATTCCTCAGCCGTGGAGTGGGCCTGGGCATACTGGCGTTCCGTGCGTTTTTGCGTTGCGATCGCCTGAGCCACCGCCTGCCGCAGTTGAATTAACTCCTCCTGCATATCGAGTACTGCCTGTTCCAGAATCTTTTCTGGATCTTCTGCCTGACCAACCAAACTATTAATATTGGCTCGAATTACTCGTGAGATTCGGTCAAGTAATCCCATAGCAGATCTCCGTTCGCTTCACAGTGACTCATGTCCCATCGTATCGCACCTTTCTAGTTCTAAGGTTGGTAGACCTGGGCTGAAATTCCTTGTTGCTGGAGTTGCTCCACCAAGGCTTGGGCAGAGGCAGCATCATTAAATGCTCCGAACTGCACCCGTGCCCCAGACTCAGGGAAATTACGCACATAGGCATCTGGAACAGCTTTTCGTGCCTCCTCTAGGGCGCGATCGCCATTATAGTTCGTCACTACATAGTGGTAGCCGGTGGAAGCAGGACTAGGAGTAGCCGGACTTGCCACGGTTGGAACTGTGACAGATGGAACTGCTGCGGATGGAACTGCTACGGATGGAACTGTGACGGATGGAACTGCTACGGATGGACGGACAGCAACAGGAACGGGGGAAGGCGGCCAACTGCTGGGGCTAGGTGCAACTGCCACCTTGGGACGGGGGGCAGCCGAAGGGGTTATGCTAGCAGGCTTAGGAAACTGCACTACAGGCGCATCCTGAGGTTTAGGGGGGATAGAGACAGGAGCAGAGGAGGTCGAGGCTGTAGGTGCGATCGCTGATCCTGAAGAAGGCTGGCCTGACTGGTCTGGCTGGAAAACAACGGTACTAGCTTGATTGCCGGTCGCCTGGGTTGTCGTTGTTTGGGTTGCGGGCTTTGCAGAGGCCGTAGGGGAGGGCTTAACACCAGCATTCTGGGGTGTGGCAATTGTTGTAGAGGGAGAAATCGAGGAAGAACCCGAATTTGGGCTGGTCTTGAGAGCGCTCAGGGTATTGAGATTCAGATCGACAAACTCCTGAGAAGTCAAGTTAGGTGAGTTGGGCAATCCAGAACCTTGAGAAACAGTGGATTCAGGAAGACCATCTGGATCTGAGGAGTTCTGGGTCGTCGTAGGGTTCGGAGATCGGAACAGACGTTCTAAACCTAAGTGCCCCAAACTAGAGGGATTGATCAGAATATATCCAATGGTCGTACTGGACACGAGCAACAACAACAATGCCCCAATGCCTAATGGGGAGAAGAGACTCGATAATAAATCCCATTTACCCTGGGATTTCATCATCTCTTCCGGTTCGGATAAACTTCGCAACAGTTCTTCAGAGGACGCTAGGTAATCATCAGGCTCCAAGGTACTAGAAGTTGGGCTGACGAGTTTGCCCCCTTCTTCCGCAAGATGAGCAGTAACGGCCCAGTCGGGTTCAGGGATAGGTTCGTACACTTTAGTAGATTCCATCCCTGACAAGGGTGCGGCAGCAACCACACCAGTCCCTGATGGAGAACTCGATGAAGAACGCTGGGGAGGGGGCTGAATTCCCCTACTTGAAGCGCTTTGAGATGGATGAGTCAGTTTGGGGGGGACGGCTACACGCGGACTTATGCTAGCGGCAGTTTGGGGCAGAGCTGATGAACCTTGAGGTTGGGTTCTGCCACCCGTGGCATTAATGGAAATTAAATCTAAAGATTTACGGGGCTGTCGTCCCAACCCACGAGGCGGTGGGGCAGGGCGACCCGTGCGTTGCCGACGATACCGAGTCAGTTCATCCTCTAACTGGACATCCAAACTTCCCAGGGCGGCTTGCAAGACTGGGTGTAAAGGTTTACGCTGATGGGTTGGGGTGGGTGCCTCAACGGAGGAAGGTTGACTCATTGCAGTACTCCTATGATGTTCTAGTTCACTCCCTACTTCACTGACAAGGAGTTAGCGATTGTTTTTGTTCGATTAAAACGCATTCGTTGACGGATGTACAGACGTATAAGCCCAAAAAGTCTACCAGGATGATTAAGAATTAAAAAGATCCAAGTAAAACTATTGTTTTAGCAGCTCTACATGGCTTGCGATCTGGTTGTGATCACTCGTGAAGTCTTAATCCTAATGGATAATGCTTTTAGGTTGACAGCCACCTTGGAGTTCCCTAATCCAACCCGCCTCCCCAAATCATTTAACCCCAAATCATTTAACCTAGGATGTCTCTAAAATCGCTCCACCATGTTTTAGGTACGCTGGAAAGCCAAGAGGGTTGGCAGGAAAGAAGAGAGTTGCAACGTTTAATCCAATGTTGGCCTGAGGTTGTAGGACTAGCGGTAACAGCTCAAACTCGACCTATCTCGATTCAGCGGGGAGTTTTGAGCGTTGCCACTTCGAGCTCAGCTTGGGCACAAAATCTGATGTTTGAACGCCAGCGACTCCTCGAAAAACTCAATACTCGACTGGAAAAACCCTTGACAGACATTCGATTCTCCACCGCTCACTGGCAAAGTCGAAGGACTAGCTCATCTGTGAATGCTGACTCACAACCCAGTCTTTGGCAACAACACCCAAGTCGCATTAAAAGTCCTGCAGAGCTTGATCCCAGAACACCTGTGAACTTTAAGGGCGATCCTCAAGCTGCTTTTCAGCATTGGGCTAAAACAGTTCGTCTGCAACTGCAAAACTTACCCCGTTGTCCCCGCTGTCAATGCCCCGCTCCCTCCGGTGAGCTAGAGCGTTGGTCAGTGTGTGCTCTCTGCGCTGCCAAACAATGGTGATGCGTCATAGTCGCTGAAACCCGTTCGACCCGCTCACGGCAAAGCGCTCAGGCTGAGCCAGTCGAAGCCTAACATCTATACAACGTCAGTCTCCAACGAAGGCGCACCTGCGGGAAG
>JAYKHH010000257.1:0-5343 GCA_035285265.1 Leptolyngbyaceae cyanobacterium
GGATGCCTGCCCAGCGCACGCTCTTGATCGAAAAAGGGGTGCTGAAGAATTTCCTAGCCGATCGCACGGGTTCAATTCGCACCGGACATCCCAGAACTGGAAGTGGTCGTCGCCAGAATTATACCTACGCTGCCGCTAGTCGGATGCGGAACACTTACATTGCCCCTGGTGATTACTCTACTGAAGACCTATTTAACTCGATTGAAAAAGGCATCTACTGCAAAAAAATGGGTGGCGGTAGTGTGGGGGCAACGGGTCAGTTTAACTTTGGGGTAGATGAAGCCTACTTAATTGAAAATGGCAAAATCACAAAACCCTTGAAGGGAGCCACGCTGATTGGAGAAGCGAAGGAAATCATGAATAAGATTTCGATGTGCTCTAAGGATTTAGACTTGGCGGCTGGCTTCTGTGGCTCTGTCAGTGGCAGTATCTACACGACTGTTGGACAACCCCATATCAAGGTTGATTCGATCACGGTTGGGGGACGTTGAAGAATTTTGGATGATGAATGAGGAGAGGTTTAAGACCAGTGGAATTGGGTATAAGCCTAGCAACTCATCGAATCTTGTTTCCCCCATTTGCACGGGGGGACTAAGGGGGGTAATTTCGGGGTCTAACGGGAAATCCGGAGCTGTATATAAATCTCTGGTTTGGTTGCCAATTCCCCGGATTACCCCACCCTAGCCCTCCCGCCCTTCGGGCCGCTGCGCTAAAGCAAAGGGGAGGGGACAAGAAAACCATCATTGTCCGAAAAGCTCTTTATCGAAACTAATACCTCCTGAAGCCAAAATTCAGAGTCAAAAAAGCTCCCTAGTCTTGAAAGTCCAAAATTAATTGATTCCACAATTCTCTTAATCCAAAATTGCATCATGTCCAACATTATTGATCTTGCGACCCAAACCCAGGCGATCGCTGAGCGTCTCGGAATTCAAAAATTTGACATCTATGGGGCTTCGGTGGATGAAACCAGTGCCCAAGTATTTCAGGGAGAGCCGGATCAAGTGGAAGCGTCGAATCGTTCCAGTGTGACGGTTCGGGTCTGGAATGAAGAACAGCGGATGGGGATTACGTCCACCACTAATGTTGATCCCTTGGGCGTTGAACTGGCGTTGAAAACTGCCTATGAGGCTAGTTTTTTTGGTGCTAAGGAGCATGTGCCAGATTTTAGCCCGGAAGCGACCCTGCCTTTGGCGACCCAGGATGAAACTGCCCCCCAAGCTCCTGTATCAACGTTGATTGAACGGCTGATTGCAGCGGAGCAGGAGTTGTTGAATGCTCATCCAGCGATCGCTAGTGTGCCCTATAACGGGTTGTCGCAACGGGATATTGATCGGTTTTATCTCAACAGTGAAGGGGCTGTGCGTCAGGAAGCTCGTTCCTACGCATCGGTTTATCTGTACAGTAAAACCGAAGAGGAAGGCAAAAAGCCTCGCAGTGCCGGAGCCTATCGAATTAGCCGCAGTCTGGAGCAGTTGGATATTAACGGTTGCCTCAAGGAAGCGGCGGATAAAAGCATTAGTCACTTGAATTACCAAAAAATCCAATCTGGAAAGTATCGGGTCGTCTTTTCTCCCAAAGCCTTCCTGAGCTTGTTTAGCGCCTTTTCCAACCTATATAACGCCCAGAGTATTCTGGATAAGCAAAGTCTCTCGACTCCAGAATCCTTGGGTACAAAACTGGCTTCCCCGTTACTTTCAGTCTGTGATGATGCCCTGCATCCTGCCAATGTGGCAGCAGAAACCTTTGATGGCGAAGGCACCCCCACCCGTCGTGTTCCCCTAATTACGGAGGGGGTGTTAACGAGTTTCCTGCATAGTGCGGGAACGGCGAAGCGCTTGAATGCCCAACCGACTGGGAATGCCAGTATTGGTGCTAAGGTCAGCGTCGGTGCTCACTTTTATCATGTATTTCCAGGGGCAGCGGCGGAACAGACCTATAACCTGGCGGATGCTGAAAACGTGGTGTTGATTGATGCCCTGCAAGCCCTCCATGCTGGCGTAAAATCCCTGCAAGGATCGTTTTCCCTGCCCTTTGATGGTTGGTTGGTGAACAAGGGGGAATTAACCAGTATTGAGTCAGCAACCGTTGCTGGGGATTACCTGGAACTGCTGCGGTCCATCATTTTTGTAGAGTCTGAGCCGGAGATTACCCCTGGTGGAGTCTGTCCCAGAGTCTGGGTGGATGGCTTATCTATTACCGGCGAATGAAGAAGTACTGGCGAATGAAGCAGGCACGATGGTTTTGGTTAGGGGTTCTAGGAGGGGCGATCGCCCTAGGGCAACTTCCGCAGCATCCCACTACCGCTAGCAGTCTTTCCCCACAACTTCTTACCCCCCTTGGTGTGGAGGAGGGGTGGGGCAATCCTTCCCAGGAGAACTCGGAGTTAAAAGCTTCCTTTCCCCACCCTTTTCCTATCCTAGCGAATCAGACCCCGTTAACGGGATCAATTTGTCCGGCTCAATTGCAGCCAGAGTTGGATCGCATCACCAATCAAGCCACCTTGCGTCGGGCTCGTTGGGGAGTTTTAGTGCAAACCCTATCTACTCCCCAGAAGCGCCAAACCCTCTATGCTCGTGATGCTCAGCAATACTTCATTCCGGCCTCTAATGCCAAAATTCTCACAACTGCTGCGGCTCTCCGTCGGCTAGGAGCCAATTTTCGGATTCGCACCTCCATCTATCAAGTTAAGGCGACCTCCGATCAGCTCAACTTACGCCTGGTGGGACGGGGTGATCCGAGTTTGACGGATCAGCAGCTCACGCTGTTAGCCAAACAACTTCAGCAAAAAGGTATTCGTCGAATTAACCAATTAATGCTGGATGATCGGTATTTTCGGGGCTCTCCCCTAAACCCAAATTGGGAATGGGAAGATATTCAAGCGGGATATGGCGCACCCGTTAATGCCCTAATTCTGAATCAAAATAGCCTGGGTTTGAAACTGGTTCCTCAAGCCCTAGATCAACCTCTGCGAGTCGAATGGGAAGATCCCCAGGCAGCAGCCGGATGGAGTATCCAAAATCAATCGGTCACGGTTGCCCCTAATGCTCTGGAATTTGTGGAAGTAGGGCGGGATATGAGTCGGCCTGTGCTGGTAGTCAAAGGACAATTATGGGCAGGATCAGAACCAGAGGATACTGGGGTGTCAGTCCTTGATCCCCTCGCAAATTTTGCGCCCCATCTCAAGCGGGTGTTAGCAGCTCACCAGATTCAGGTGGATCAAATCCTATGGGGTGCGGTAGATGCCGCTCCGAATCAAACGGAACTGGCTGCGGTGGAGTCTCCATCATTATCTACTTTACTGATTGAGGCCAATCAACAGAGCAATAACCTTTATGCAGAGTCTATATTGCGGACGCTAGGCACCCAACAGGTGACTGCAAAAACAGACTCTAGTGCGGAAGCGGGGTTGGCAGCGATCGCAGATACCTTAACTGCTTTGGGTGTGGATGCAAACAGCTATGCCTTAGGAGATGGTTCAGGGTTATCGCGCCATAACTTGGTCAGTCCTGAAGCGTTGGTGCAAACGTTGCAAGGAATTGCGGCCTCTCCCCAAGCTGAGATCTATCGTGCCTCCCTAGCGGTGGGAGGGGTCAGTGGGACGCTGCGGAATCGGTTTCGCGACACCCCTGCCCAAGGGTTGGTGCAAGGGAAGTCTGGGGGATTATCAGGGGTGGCCGCGCTATCGGGATATCTTCGCTCTCCCAACTATGAACCGTTGGTGTTTAGCATTATCATCAATCAGTCCGATCAGTCTGGAGCAGTTTTGAGACGGGCGATCGATGATATGGTGCTGGCATTGACCCGCTTACGTTCTTGCAATTAACGCAAGGATGGCTTGATTGCACCCCAATTCTTTAGTCCGATAGAGTAGAGTGCCTCGGCTGCTCGGTTAAATGGCTATATATAAGCAGCTATACAAAAAATATTGCATAGCAAATTTCCAGGATTTTATTGCTGGCTTTGGAAACACCCTTTATGAGAGATGGAATGAGTTCAAGCCACCCGTAGCCCTTGGCGCATCACGGCAGTCAGCCTGGGTACGGTACCATCATCTCGGACAGCGATTAAGTCGGCGCGTTTGCCAACTTCTAAGCTGCCGCGATCGCCGAATAAATTAACTGCCTTAGCAGGATTGCTGGTGACCACTTGCATGGCTTCGTGCAGGGGTTTGCCTGTCTTTTTGGTAATCACAAAAATGGCTTGCAATAGACTTTGGGGCGCGTAGTCAGACGATAGGATATCGAGTTGATCGCGTTTGACTAACTCCATTGCAGAAACGTTGCCAGAGTGGGATTTGCCTAGGACAATATTGGGTGCCCCCATGAGGACGTGTAAGTTGTGTTGATGGGCTTCACGGGCAGCTTCTAAGGTGGTGGGAAATTCGGCGATCGCGGCTCCGTCTTCAATGGCTTCCTGCACATGGGCGGTCGTGGCATCATCATGGCTGGCAAGGGCAATGTTGTTCTGTTTGGCTAGATTCACCAAGGATTTGCGGTTTTGCAGGCTGTATTTTTCTTGGTCTTGATAGCGTTGCTGAATAAAGTCCTCAATCTCATCGGGGGAAACCCCGTGCTTGCCCATATAGTATTGCTTGAATTTATCCATGCGAACAAATTGTCGCTGACCGGGGGTGTGATCCATCAAAGACATCAGCGAAACCAACGGATTTCTGAGGTGAACTTCCGCACTGGGGAAGGCATGTTCGTAGGAAATTTCGCAGCGGAGGTGAATTCGGTGGTCAGCGGCAAAACGTCCCGCTAACTGTCCATGCAAAATTGCGTCCATCATGGCTTCACAGTGAGTCAGGCGCAACGAGCGGCTTTTAAAATCCCCAATGGAGATAGCATCATACACCGTGGTAATTCCTGCACTGATCACTTCCCGATCGTGGGAAACGGCAGCGGCAGCGATCGGCCACTCAATCCCCGGACGAGGCGCAATACAACGCTCCACATTATCCGTATGGAGTTCAATCAATCCCGGCATC
This sequence comes from Leptolyngbyaceae cyanobacterium, assembly GCA_035285265.1. Taxonomy (GTDB): domain Bacteria; phylum Cyanobacteriota; class Cyanobacteriia; order JARCMD01; family JARCMD01; genus JAYKHH01. The sequence continues at coordinate 4,988 of JAYKHH010000257.1, forward strand.
AGGTAATCTCCGCCGCCATTGTGTCCCGTGGAGACAACTCCAGGCTGGATGTCTGCGATCGCCCCATCTCGGACTACCAGGGTGCCTAGCACCTCTTCGTTTGGAAGTTGCAACCGATAGTTGGTATAAATCTGCTCGCTCATGGTTTAAGGTTCACATTAAATAAACATTGACTACAAAATTCTGGACTGCAACTCTTCAGATAAAAGAACTTGGTTAGCCAGCACCAAACACAAGTTCACGGGTACAAACTTTGGCACGCACTTCGTCATCATGAAAAATCCCAACGATCGCACACCCTTGAGCTTTGCGCTCCTCTAGGAGGTCGATCACCACTTGTCGATTGGTGCTATCCA
>JAYKHH010000258.1:0-2984 GCA_035285265.1 Leptolyngbyaceae cyanobacterium
GGCAATCCCGCCAATCCTTGTTGCAGCAGATGAAAACGAACCCCAAGCAAATCATTGGGCAATCTCCAACCCTGGGATCTGCGGCTCAAAAGATTGTACTAGTAGAGTTCTCAGATTTTCAGTGTCCCTTCTGTGCTAGAGCCAGTGGCATCTTAAAGGAGTTTATGACTCGTCATGGCGATGAGGTGACTCTTACTTACAAGCATCTGCCCTTGGTGTCGATTCACCCGGAAGCAATGCCTGCAGCTAAAGCGTCTTGGGCAGCCGCCCAACAAGGCAAGTTTTGGGAGTACCATGATGCCCTGTTTGCTCAGCAGGAGCAACTAGGAGAAGCCCTCTATCTAGCCACTGCCCAGGCTTTGAAGTTGAACCTGGATAAGTTTAATCGCGATCGCAAGAGTGAAGCGGCCAATGCGGCAATTCAGCAAGATTTGGCGATCGCTGAGAAGCTAGGCATTGAAGGAACGCCTTTCTTTATCATGAATGGAGAAACCTTCTCTGGAGCCGTGCCTCTCTCAGAACTGGAAAAAATTCTGGCTAAGGTTCGTTCGTAGTCATCGCCACCTAGACATCCATAGCTAATATGTGAGACTTTGTTAACAATCAGTTAAGTATTGTTTTTTAAGAAACTGGTTTTTAACTTAATCTAAGCATTAGGGGAGGAAGTCACTGTGTCCTTTTGGATGGGGACTATTGCTTGGGCGGGTGGGTCTGTATTAGCAGCAGAACTGGTGCGGGATCTCTACCACGCCCTATCTCACTATTGGCCCTTCTTATATCGCCATCATGTATGGCATCATCGGGTTTTCCGGCGAGATCTCACGTTTCCGAGTGCCACCATTTATCGTCAGGCCCAGTGGCACAACGACTTCCCCGAAGCGCTGGTTATGCTGGCGTTTACCCTAGGATTTTGGAGTCTCTGTTGGTTTTGGCAACCTGCCTATCACTGGGCAGCGCTTACGGGTAGCCTGTATACCTTGGTGTTTCTCGTTAGCTGTATGGCGCGGGGCAGTGGCAGCGAATGGGCGCGACAGGCAACGGATGTAACCCATTTGCCAGGGCCGTTTCGATCGCCTCCCTCCCGTTGGTTTGTGAATCGCCCCTATCATTGGCGGCATCATTTTGATGATGATCATGCTTACTATTGCGGCACTTTTACGTTGGTAGACAAAATCATGGGGACTGCACTTTCTCTCAAAGGAAAAACTATTGCAGTGACAGGGGCATCCGGCGCACTGGGGAGATCGCTCCTGCTGCATTTACACCAAGCAGGAGCTAAGGTGATTGCTCTGACCTCCCAATCCGAGCCTATAACCTTAATGATTAAGGGTGAACCCCTCGCTATCAAAACAATTGCTTGGCAGGTCGGACAGGAAGCGGATTTGGCAGAGCACTTGCATCGGGTGGATATTCTGGTGCTCAATCACGGAATGAATGGCAAGGATCAACGTTCCCCTACAGCGATCACCCAATCCTATGAGGTAAATACGTTTTCGACCTGGAGGCTGCTGGAACTGTTTTTCACGACGGTAAAGACAAACGAAGCGATCGCCACCAAAGAAGTTTGGGTCAATACTTCCGAGGCAGAGGTTAGCCCTGCCTTTAGTCCTCTCTACGAACTTTCTAAACGGACGCTGGGAGACTTGGTAACCTTGCGGCGATTAGATGCCCCCTGTATTGTTCGCAAACTGATTCTTGGCCCCTTCAAAAGCAACCTCAATCCGATTGGCGTCATGTCTAGTGACTGGGTAGCCCGACAGATTGTGGCGTTAGCCAAGCGTGATGTCCGTAATATTATCGTGACGATTAATCCACTCACGTTTTTACTGTTCCCGACCAAGGAATTTTTTGTATCGCTGTACTTCAGATTGTTTAGCCGTTCCCATCGGTTGCCCCAGATGCCAGCAGAGGCTTTGCAGCCTAAAGCTGAACAAGTTAAGGTTAACCCTTAGTAGAGATTTATATCGTTCTAGCAACGGTTTTAGGGGGTCATGGCAGTGCCATGACCCTACCGGTGTGGGTGAATTTGCGACAAGGGCTACCAGTATCTACGAGGCTCAAATGCCGCTCTCTGTTTCCTATCGCTAGCGTAAATCGGGTGATATTGCTGGGGCGATCGCACCCCCGCATTCCTTAAATCCGCGATACCTTCAGTCAGCTTCGCTATCACACTCTGAACCTTCTAAGTAACTAGATTTTTACTAAGCACATATACTCATCAGCTAGGGCTGGTTACTTTCACCCTGAAGGTGCATCAGCTCATGGATTGCTATCGAAGCCGTCTACACAGTAAAACTGGCGGCAGTGGTCTACGTTTTACACACTTTTCAGAAGAACTCAAAGCAAAGGATTGCTACCCCTAAGCAGGATACTGAATTGCTCGAAACCAGACTGAAACGAGCTAAAGAACATTACGCGCAGAATTACAGCAAACAGTAGAGAGAGTAAAAGATACCTGACGAAATTGGAGTCCAAGCGAGTAGTGGCAATGTATTTGCAGATTTGAATTTGGAGAACGCTGACGAATTACTGGTCAGAGCAGAGCTTGCTCGTCGGATCAGCAGCATTATTACCACTCAGCAGATGACTCAAACGGAGGCAGCAGAGACGTTAGGTATTGACCAACCTAAAATCTCGGCATTAATCAACGGAAAACTAGCAGGCTTTTCGACTGCAAGGCTGTTTCGCTTCCTAAATGCGTTGGGGCGAGATGTAGAAATTGTAGTGAAACCCAAGTCCCACTCACAAGCCCAAACGCGCGTTGTGGCTTTGTGATTTTGAATGAACAGCTCATCTCTCTAGACAACCCCAACCCAAAAACGAAGCCAGCTAACGGTGAAGTTGTGCGGCGGCAGATAACCTTGAACACCCACCAATAATCTCTGTTCCGTCCGCACCAACGCAGTGTGTACGCCCAGCATGGGCGTGAACTCATGGGGTGAAAGTCCCCTGTCGAAGAACCAGTGTCCAAATGCTCGAAAGTT
>JAYKHH010000259.1:0-4192 GCA_035285265.1 Leptolyngbyaceae cyanobacterium
TAAATTCGTTAATTCCTGGACTTTTATCGTTAGTGGATCAATGACCTGATAGAGAGGCCCATTAAACGCTTTGACACGAACCAAATCTTGGGATTGTAACGCCCGTTTCAGGCTGGCAATCTCGCGATTGACTGGAGTAAACAAGGCTTGAACTTCATCTACTAGTTTTTTCTCTTCTATTGTTAATTCTGTTTTTAAGTAGGCTTGCCAATTCTCTTGCGTGGCTTGTTCCGCAGCTTCAATCATCTGTAACGTCTGCGTCATGGAGATTAAGCCAGCATCGGTCTTATTGACCGCGTCAATAATATTGACGGCATACTGATCGGAAATCACCTTGAGTTGGGTGAGGGGAACGACGCGATCGTCGTAAATGGTGCCTAATTGCTGATTCATAATCCTAAAGGAGTACAAAGCATAGGTGCCGACTCCGATCAGGACAAAGGCTGGGATGGCAAACCCCAGATACATCTTGATACTGAGCTTCATAACCGTAAACAGGAGCAACCCCTGGATTGCTTGATTTTTGAGCTATTCTCAGCAAGCCCATTCCTGACTCAGGATTTGCCAGTCTCAAACAATTCTTAATTGCTAACCCCTGATTGCTCAGGAGTATGCCCACTCCTATGGAGAACTTGCAACAGTTCCCTAGCTGTAAACGGTTTAGATAAGAAATCTTGGGAACCTAATTGTTGCGATCGCGCGATCGCATCTGTAGAACCCATGCCACTCATCGCTACTACATGCACCTTGGGATTCAGGCGGTGGAGTAGGGGAATCACTGCCCAACCATCCATCGCAGGCATCATCAGATCGATTAGAACTGCATGAATCGTATCTTTGTGCTCAGCAAAAATAGAAAGCGCTTCAATTCCATCACTGGCCGTTAAGACTTGGTAGTTATAAGTCTCTAGGGTTGTTTTGGTAATCTCACGAACTGCCGCTTCATCATCCACTACTAAAATTAATTCCTGCTGACCCAAAAGCAGTTCCAGATCATCTGCGATGGACGGAACTGTTGATTGGCTGTGACTAGCGGGCAAAAATACCTTAAACTTACTGCCCTGATTTACCTGGCTTTGCACATCGACAAATCCACCATGACTCTTCACAATGCCCAGCACCGCCGATAGCCCTAGGCCAGTCCCCTTCCCCACGTCCTTCGTTGTAAAAAATGGGTCAAAAATACGATGGATAATATCGGGGGGAATCCCCATGCCTGTGTCGGTAACCGTAACAACTACATAGGAGCCTACTCTGGCATCTAGATGCATCCGAGCATACTGCTCATCAATGAGCAGGTTTTCAGCGGTGATTTGCAACGTGCCGCCGTTGGGCATGGCATCACGAGCATTCACACACAGATTCATAAATACCTGATGCAACTGGGTTGCCTCACCAGAGATCGTCCAAAGATCCGTCGGAATGTTGGTCTCGATCTCGATGGATTTTGGTAAGGTTTGTCGAATAATTTCCTCAATTTCTAACAAGAGGTAATTGACTTGTAGATAAAACCGTTTTCCCTCCACGCCACGGGCAAAAGATAGAATTTGCCTGACCAGTTCTGCTCCCCTACGAGCACTCGTTTCTAAGGTGCTAAGCATTTGGCGAGTTTGGTCGTTTAGGTTGGGAAACTTGATTGACAGTAGTTGCACCACTGCCAAGATCGGGGTGAGAACATTGTTCAGATCATGGGCAATGCCACTCGCCAAGGTACCGAGGCTTTCTAGACGCTGTGCCCGTAAAAACTGAGCTTCGAGTAGCTTTTTCTCGGTAATGTCCATATGAATCCCAATCATTCGCAGCAGTTGCCCCGTATCGTCACGAAAAACGCTGCTCTTGATTGCAACCCAACGGGTTTCACTTTGCGGATCAATTATCCGGAACTCAGTTTCTAACCCCCGTCCAGCTTGGATAGCTTGCCAAAGTTCTTGTTCTGTTTTGGGGCGATCGTCGGGGTGTAGGGTTTGAATCCAGCCCTCATAGGTGTTGCCAAAACTTCCAGGGGTGAGTCCATACAAAGCTTCTAGCTCTGCGCTCCAAGTGACTTGATTCGATTGCAGATTCCATTCAAAGGTGCCAATTTTGCCAGCTTTTTGAGCGAGTTCTAAACGCTCTTGGATTTTCTGTCGCCACTCAATTTCCTGTCGTAACAACTCATTCGCCGTTTTGAGTTCCGCCGTCCGTTCCTGGACTCGCATTTCTAGGATTTCGTTGGCTTCCCGGAGGGCTTCTGCCCCCTGCTTCCGTTCAATGGCATAGCGGAGCGATCGCACCAGAATGTCTTGGTTAATATGCCGCTTGACGAGATAGTCTTGGGCACCATGGCGCACTGCCTCCACCGCCAACTCATCATCATTGGTATTGGTTAGCACCACAATGGGAAGCTTGGGAACATTTTGGGTGAGAGAGTCTAAGGAAGCTAACCCATGGCTATCGGGCAGGGTGAGATCGAGGAGAATAATATCAAAGTCCTCCGCCTTGAGATGCTCAATCGCTTCGCCCAGGCGCTTGGCATGTATCAGCTTAAAGTGGCTGAGAACGGTGCCTTTAAGGGTTTCTTGAAGAAGACGAGCTTCTGCTAAGTTATCCTCAACCAGTAGGATGTTCACAACGCATCGGTCTGTGGCTCTTGTGATGGTAGGGTTGCAGTTTCCAACCAAAATTCCTCAATCCCCCGCACAATTTTGAACAATTGACTGAGATTCCGTGATTTTGAAATGTAGCAGTTCACATGGAGATCGTAACTCTTGCAAATATCTTCTTCATTCCGCGAGGTGGTGAGTACCACCACCGGAATGTGATGGAGGGAGGGATCTGCTTTAATTTCTGCCAACACTTCCCGTCCATCTTTTTTAGGCAAGTTGAGATCTAACAGGATTAGATCCGGACGCACCGCATCTGCATAGTCTCCGTCCTGTCGCAAATAGGCCATTGCCTCCATACCATCGCGGGCTACTACCACCTGGCACTGAGAAGCTGTGCTTCTCAGTGCCTCTTGAATCAGTCGAATATCCCCGCGATTATCTTCGACCAGGAAGATGGTTTTGTTTTTTGTATCCGTTAGCATGATGGCGATCGCGTCCCCCTACAGGAATGGTGAAATAGAAGGTGGCCCCTTTGCCTAATTCTGATTCAACCCAAATTCGACCCCGATGGCATTCGACAATCTTCTTACAGATCGCTAGACCCATTCCCGATCCAGGATACTCGTCACGGGTGTGGAGGCGTTGGAAAATCACAAAAATGCGATCGGCAAACTGCGGATCAATGCCAATTCCATTGTCTTGTACTGAGAACAACCAAGCATCTTCCTGGCGCTGTACTCCCACATGAATTCTAGGAGCAACCTCTGGCTGTTTAAATTTAATGGCGTTCCCCAACAAGTTCTGGAACAGTCGCATGAGCTGGGTACCGTCCGCCACAATGGTAGGCATTGGATCATAGGTAATCACCGCACCCGTTTCCTGAATTCGGCCTCGCAGGTTGTTCAGAGCCTGGTTCAAGGCCATCTCTGCCTCGGTGAGTTCCCACTCAATCCCTTTCAGGTCTACCTTGGAGTATACCAACACGTCATCAATCAGGGTTTGCATCAGGCTCACACCATCCACTGCAAAGCCGATAAACTCCTTGGCATCTTGATCGAGTTCGTCGGTGTAGCGCATTTCCAGCAATTGCACAAAGTTTGCCACTTGGTTCAGAGGCTCTTGCAGATCATGGGATGCGACGTAGGCAAATTTCTTCAGTTCGGCGTTAGAACGTTCCAAGTCCTGAGCCAGTAATGCTAGCTCCTCCGCCTGCCTGAGGACAATATTGACGATCGCCTTTCTCAGTTCCAAGGCTGCCTTAACTTCTACGGGCTTCCACGCCAAAGACTTCAGGCGGACGGTTTCCTTCCACAACTCAAAGGACTTACGGGGAGAAAGACGCATCTGCCCCACCGTTTCCTGGAGTTCATAAGCATGGTTGGGATCTCCCCCCCAATTTACCGTCTGTAACACCTCTGGACGGAACCACAACACATAACTCCGCTTAGAAATAGGAATTGCCAACAACCCACTGGCAATCTCCTTAAAGCGTTCCGCATCGGAGTAAACTAGCGGCAACGAATAGGTATAGAAAACCTCCTGACCCACTGTTTTCCCCAACCATTGCACGAGGTAGTTAAGTTCCTCTTCCGGTGGGGTTCGACCCA
>JAYKHH010000260.1:0-6306 GCA_035285265.1 Leptolyngbyaceae cyanobacterium
GCGCTTGACCCTTACTGCCGATTAGAACTGACGATGCCTGACCACTGCACTTGTTTTTTTCCATCCCGTCGGTAAGAGAAGAAATGTTCGGGTTGTTGATAGGTGCAGTGAGGGGCGATCGCTACCTGTTCTACTTCAATTCCCAATCCCTCTAGTTGCAGGGCAATCACCCGTCGGACATCTAATCGAACCCGATTGGGTTCTGGATCCGCAGCGATCGGTGAATCCGGGAGTCTATACAGTGCCTCTAGCATAGCCTCCGGGCTGCTGGCTGAAACGAGGGTCGCTCCTAACTTCACGGCAACCTCGACTCCCACTTGGTAAACTGACCCCGCGATCGCTGGCCCTAGTGCAATCCTCAGATCCTTCAGATGACTGCCTTGAGTTTGCAGGTGGGCGATCGCTAAGGGCACAATCTTGGCGGCAGTTCCCCGCCAACCCGCATGGAGGGCTGCCACCTGTCCCGTTGTAGCATCTGCTATCAAAACCGGGGTGCAATCGGCACTACATACCCAAACGGCCTGGTTTGCAGCTTCGGTTACCAAACCATCGGCATCCATCAGGTCAGGGCTTTTCCCTGCTACCCCCGTTGCTAATACCGTATTGCCATGGACTTGCTTGACCCGATAAACCTCAGCCGTCGGTTGCAACACGGGGACTAGTTCGTGGGGAGGTCTAGGCGAGTATTGTTGGGTAAAAAAGCCATGCTGCCACGGTTCCAGCAAGTTACACGTTAGATAGGGTAGTCCTTCCCAAGTTTGCCAGTGCCAGGTATGCATGAGAAATTCTAAATTTATAACGCATCTATGGTAGCCTGAGCGACGAGCTTAGGGGAGTAGGTGTCAGGTTTCGGGTGTCGGGTGTCAGGGGGATTTTGGATGCTTCGACTTCGCTCAGCACAGGTTTTGGATTTTGGATTTTGGATTTTGGATCCTTCGACTTCGCTCAGGGCAGGTTTTGGATTTTGGATTGGGATCTGCGGTAGGGGCCATCCCCCCGTGGTGGCCCGCTTCAGGATTCGGGAGCAGGATACCCGATCCCCCTGTAGGGGCGCTAGCGTAGCCATGCCGCAGGCTTTAGCATCCGGCCACAATCTCAACGTCCTCTCCAGAGTGCCATCCCGGATGCTTCGCCCTGCCCAGACTGTGCTAGAAGCCAAGGAATCCTCAAACTGGTAGGTTTATGACTACGGGATGCCAAGGATAAGGGAGGGTGAGACTAGTGGAATTTGATCGACAGCGATTTGAAGCGGCTTGGCAACAAAGGCAACAATCGGGCTTGAGTTTTCTTCCAGAGCAGTTACATGTGTTTGAGACCCTTCCTTCCACGAACCGCACTCTCTGGGATTTGATTGAGCAGGGAGCAGAGCCAGGAACTACGGTAATAGCGCTGCAACAACAGGCAGGGCGGGGACAGTGGGGGCGACAGTGGCAATCTCCCTTGGGGGGGCTGTACTTGTCTTGGGCGATCGCACCCCAACTACCTGTATCCCAGGGAGCACAACTGACTCTGTGCAGTGCGTGGGGGATTGCAACCCAGTTGCGAACCTTGGGAATTCCGGTTTTGATCAAGTGGCCGAATGACTTGGTGTTACAAGGGCGGAAGCTAGGCGGTATTTTGACGGAATCGCGACTGTATCAAGGACAGATCAGCAAGGCCGTCATTGGAGTCGGCATCAATTGGAGTAATCCCGTTCCGGAGACTGGGATCAATCTGCAATCCTACCTAATGCAGGAACCTGACCCACCCCTTCAGAGTCTGGAAGATTTGATTGTGATTGTCCTTCAAGGTTTGATCACAGGGTATAACAGTTGGCAGCAGGGAGGGATGGAAGCATTCCTCCCTGCTTACTTGGAACTCTTGGCAAATTTAGGAGATGCCGTAGTGGTAGATAATCGCGCAGGAGTGGTGGTAGGGGTTTCACCAGACGGAGATTTGCAAGTACGTCTCTCCCCTCTCGATCCGGATCTGGATGCTGACGAGAACCCGATTTCAAGCACTGCAAGCGCAGAAATCAGCCTAAAACCCGGTACAATCAGTTTGGGTTATCGGTGATTTCGTAGAATAAGACAGATATTCTTTTATAGATCGCTATTATTCGTAAACATCTCAGGAATTCAGAGAATGATGCAGCAAACTGGCTCTACCAAAACCCCAGCCACTAACCGTTATTGGCGTTCCCTCCTGACCCACGGACTGAGTTGGCTAGCTGTTCTAGGGAGCCTCAGTGGTGGCATGTTGGCTCAAGCTTCCCCGAATGAGGTGGAGACGCCTCCAGCATCCATCGCTTCTGAACCCGAATCTTTCTCCCCCTCATTCGTCGTAGAAGCAGTTCCCCAGGCACCAATTCCAATTCCAGTGGCTCCCGCTATCGAACCTATCCCCGCCCAAACGCCCCTGATCTACTCAGAGGCTCCTGGCAGAGTTCCCACCTCCCGCGATGCCTCGGCCCTTACGAATCCCCAGCTATCAGTTCCCCCGGTTAACTCTGGAGATGCGTATATTGATTCCACAAGCTACAGTGTGGGCGCAACCCAGCCCTATGAGGGGCCAGAATCCGTTGTGATTTCAGAACGTTCTAGTGGCTGTCAGGCGGTTTTACGCAGTGGAGAAGACTTGGGTAGTGGTGCCTGTGGCGGTGCGATCGCCCAGAAACCAACCTACGCCTGGAATTCCCCAGCCAAGAGTTGGGAAAGCAACCGGGCAGCCAGAGGGATTAGCTCCATTCAGGTAGGCCCCATCAGTCTTGGCACTGATGGCATTCGGGTGGGTAGCTCGACTGCATCGGGTGATTACTATAACCGCACTGTCAGACCCCCTGGACGATTAGGCAATGGCAACATTAGCTTAATCTTCCCCCTCTCCATTCCAGCTCCGATTACGTCCTTGTTTGGATGGCGAATTCACCCCATCTTTGGAGATAGCCGTTTCCACTCTGGAACAGATTTAGGGGCACCCCTAGGTACTCCGGTATTGGCTGCCTATGCGGGTCAAGTGGCGATCGCTGATTTTCTCGGTGGCTACGGGCTAACGGTAGTCTTAAATCACAATCAAAATACCCAAGAAACCCTCTATGCCCACCTCTCAGAAATCTTTGTACAGCCTGGGGAAGAGGTTAAGCAGGGATCTGTGATTGGACGGGTAGGGAGTACGGGCAACTCGACTGGCCCTCACCTGCATTTTGAGTTCCGGCAATTAACCAAAGAGGGTTGGGTCGCTCTAGATCCCGGTACCCAATTAGAGTACGCGATGGCTCAACTGATTAAAGCCCTACAGGTAGCTCAATCGCCGACTCCCTCTCAAGGATAAAGCGTTAGTTCTGTTTAACCCCTGGGTGGGTTGTGGGTGGCACTCCAGCAGGTGCAGCTCACAACCCATTTTTTATGAACGGGAATGCGCTGGCAGGGTAGAGGCACACCTAGCGAGTTCCTGATAGAAGCAGAGTCTATTCTAGGGGACTTGCATGAAAATAAAATCCCCTTGATGCGTGACGGCTAAAGCCTCACACATCCTACGACTTTAATACTTGTAACATTAACTCGCTTGAAAATCAGCTATAAAACGCACAGGGCCAATGATGTTGCTTTTCTAAAATCCTTACCTGATCCTTTGTGTGATTTCCCTGAACACTTGTTGTCTATCTCCCCTGCAGACTGATTTGGCTTATCTAAAGCTAAGCATTACCACGGATACATTGGGTTGTGGAAACCGTGCCTTGGGTTCCCTAAAGTCAGTACTATTTATTGTTTTGCTGAGCTGTAGTTTAAGCTCACAGCCCTTAAGAGCGCAGACCTCTAACCCAATCCCGCCGATTCGCCCACTGGTGCCGAGTCAGCCGACTCCCCCACTGCTGCCGCCTCCAGAAGATCTGTTTCAGCTACCGACCCCAACCCAAGTCCCAGTTCAGGCTCCTCTCAACATTCCTGGCACGATTACAGTAGAGCGGTTTGAAGTGGTGGGCAGCACTGCCTTCAGCCCCGAAGTTTTAGCAAATGTAACTGCTAAGTTTACTCGGCGATCGCTCACCTTTGTAGAGTTACTCCAAGCTGCTGCTGCCATTACTCAGCTCTATGTGGATCAGGGCTACACCACTTCCGGTGCTTTAATCCCCGCCAATCAGAAGTTTCAAGCAAAGGGGGGAGTCGTCAAAATTCAGGTATTGGAAGGTAGCTTAGAAGAAATTCAGGTCAGGGGTACCCAACGCCTCGATCCGGGCTATGTGCGGAGTCGCCTAGCAGTTGCGACCGCAGCCCCCTTAAATATCAAGCGCTTACTTGCAGCCCTGCAACTATTGAAGCTAGACCCACTGCTTCGCAATATTTCAGCGGAACTGGCGACGGGAACGAGTCCCGGCAAAAACTTACTGATGATCACAGTATCAGAGGCAGATACCTTTCAGAGCCAATTCAGCTTAGACAATAGTCGATCGCCGAGTGTGGGCAGTGAGAAGCGTCAAGTTCAATTCACCGAAGCTAACTTACTAGGGCTGGGGGATACTCTGAGCCTTGCCTATGCCAACACCGATGGCAGTAATGCAATCAATGCCAGTTATACCTTGCCCATTAATCCCTACAATGGCACCCTCCAGTTTGGTTTTAGTACGACTTCTAGTACGGTGATTGAAAGCCCGTTTAATATTCTCGATATCAATGCTACTTCTCGATCCTATGACCTCACCTTACGTCAGCCGATTCTCCAAACCCCTGCCCAGGAAATTGCTTTGGGGATGACGTTAGATCGTCGAGAAAGTGAAACATCGCTTCTGGGTATTCCCTTCCCCCTATCGGCGGGTGCCGATGATCAGGGAAACACACGCATTACAGCCCTGCGATTTTTCCAAGAGTTGACCCAACGGGACAGCCAAACGGTGATTGCGTTGCGATCGCAGCTCAGTATTGGCCTCGATGTCTTGGGTGCTACCCTCAATGCCACGGCTCCTGATACCCGCTTTTTTGCTTGGCGCGGACAGGCTCAATATGTGCGTTTGCTGGCACCCGACACGCTGTTACTCGTACGGGGTGATTTACAACTCGCAGATCGAGCCTTAGTTCCCCTAGAGCAAATCGGGTTAGGGGGGCAGCAAAACATTCGAGGGTATCGTCAAGATACCTTGTTAACCGACAATGGAGCCTTTGCCTCCACCGAGTTACGAGTACCCGTGCTGCGAATCCCAGAGATCGGCGGCATTTTGCATCTGACTCCGTTTATTGATTTCGCCTCTGGCTGGAATAGTTCTAATCGCAGCAATCCTAATCCCAACACATTAGTCTCCGGTGGCTTGGGCTTGCTCTGGCGGCAAAGCGACTATTTCACGGCTCAATTTTCCTGGGGAATTCCGTTTATATCAGTTTCTGGCAATAAAAATACCTGGCAAGAAAACGGTTTATATTTTTCCCTCAGTTACTCTCCTTTCTAAAGTTGAGCAGTTTGGCTAGTAGTTGCGCCAAGAGCTGGATAGGTGGATTTCTATTCTGCATCTACTAACTCTAACCGTAGTCTTTTACCCAGTGCTGATGCAGCCCGATCTATCGTATTTAGAGTAACAGAGGTGTTGTTGGGGTCGAGAAGTCTGTCCAAGGCAGAACGACTAGTATGCATTGCTTCTGCCATTTCTGTTTTGGTGAGGTTCTTTTCGGTCATAGCTTGCTGAACCTGCCAAGCTAGAACACGCTTGAGAGCAACTGCATTCACTTCAGCGAGTATTCCATCTTCAGCCAAAAAGTCATCCAATGATGATCCAATAAAAGGATTACTGTCCACTCTTCCTCCTACAATTTTGTTGTCCATGGTGTGACCAGATTTGTGACCCTAGTGCCAGACAAAGGAGCGAATCCATGAAGGTGCAGTATCCCCTATTTTCTCAAGTTGCCCTAGCTGAGGATCTACTAGAACATCATCTAAAACGCGGAGATATTGCAACTATTGTAGAGCACTATCCTATGCCTGAAGGAGAAGAAGACGGGTATAGCTTGGAAGGTTTTGATGTACCTCTTGTAACAGTTGAGGTGGCGGCTTCACAGATTATTCCCATTAGTCAGTGGCAGCAAGAAGAAGAAATTTTAGCTTATGAGTCTTAAGTGAAGAATGAAAGGGATCCTCAGCTAATTGCCTGAGCCGTTCAGCTATTTTATCTTCGTATTTCAGGTTCTGTTCGGATAAGAGATTTAAAGGCTCGTCTAAGAACTTGTTTGAAAAGTTCTGATCTTCATTCCGATAGCCTTCCTAGCCCCCCTAGCCCCCCAATTCTGGGGGGGATCGGATTCAAAGTCCCCCAGCATTGGGGGATTTAGGGGGCTAATGCAGAGT
>JAYKHH010000261.1:0-4710 GCA_035285265.1 Leptolyngbyaceae cyanobacterium
TTAAAGGGCCTTTAACGACGCCCATTGGCGGCGGCATTCGCTCCCTCAACGTAGCACTGCGCCAAATTTACGACCTCTACGCCTGTGTGCGTCCCTGTAAGTACTATGCAGGCACCCCGTCCCCCCATAAAACGCCTGAAAAGCTGGATGTGATTATCTATCGGGAAAATACCGAAGATATTTACCTGGGCATCGAGTGGAAGCAAGGCAGCGAAATCGGCGATCGCCTGATCCAACTCCTCAACACCGACTTAATTCCATCGACTCCAGAACACGGTAAACAGCAAATTCCCCTAGATTCTGGTATTGGCATCAAACCGATCAGTAAAACTGGCTCTCAGCGGTTGGTGCGACGGGCCATTTTACACGCCTTACAATTGCCCCCAGCCAAGCAAATGGTCACCTTGGTTCACAAGGGCAACATTATGAAATACACCGAAGGAGCCTTCCGGGATTGGGGCTATGAGCTAGCCACCAGCGAGTTCCGGGCGGAGTGCGTCACAGAACGAGAATCTTGGATTCTCAGCAACAAGGATCGCAATCCTGACCTTTCCTTGGAAGACAACGCCCGTCAAATTGACCCCGGTTATGATGCTCTTACCACTGAAAAGCAAGCCGTGATTTGCAAAGAAGTGGAAACCGTTCTCAATACCATTGGCGCTACCCACGGTAACGGTCAATGGAAAACCAAGGTGATGATTAATGACCGGATTGCCGATAGTATCTTTCAGCAACTCCAAACTCGCCCCGATGAGTACTCGATTCTGGCAACAATGAACCTAAATGGTGACTATCTCTCCGATGCCGCAGCGGCGATCGTCGGCGGGCTAGGCATGGGGCCTGGAGCCAATATTGGCGATGCCTGCGCCATCTTTGAAGCCACCCACGGCACCGCTCCTAAACACGCAGGACTCGATCGCGTCAACCCCGGTTCTGTCATTCTCTCCGGTGTGATGATGCTGGAATATATGGGCTGGCAAGAAGCAGCGGATTTGATTAAGCAAGGGCTAGGGGCAGCGATCGCCAATCGGGAAGTCACCTACGACCTAGCCCGACTCATGGAACCCCCCGTAGAACCACCCCTCAAGTGTTCTGAATTTGCCGACGCAATTATCAAGCACTTTAGTTAGAACAGGTGTCAGGTGTCGGGTTTCAGGTGTCAGGTACCAGGTGTCAGGTACCAGGTACCAGGGATTAACGTTGAGCCCCCCTTTTTAAGGGGGGTTGGGGGGATCTCTTCAATTAATTAGGGGGGATCTCTTCGGCCATTAACTAAGGATCGTGGATTTAATAACCTGGCGATTAGAAATCGCGGCTATACGAACAAAACCTGCCTCCGCAGGTTCAGAATTACAGGTTGTTTAATTCTCATTCCTAAAGCGTCAGGCATACCGTAAACACAGCCGAATGGTTTTCCCCTAGGAGCCTCCCAATAGCTTCCGGTTCAATTCCAAAATTGGGCAGAATAAACTCGCTTCCGTGGCTGTCAGGTGTTGCTGTACCACCTCGTGCATGATCCTGTAAGTCATATCACAACTGCGTTGAGCCCCAAAGGCACGCATGATCGTTTGCATCCAAAATAGGAGGCGATCGCGTAGGCTATCGGGGTCATTCAGCAACAGAGCAACGGCAGAGTAACGCAAAACTCGAATGGTATCTCGCTTCCATTTTGCACTCACGTCTTCGCCTCCACTTTTGAGCAGGGCGGGGTCAAGTTTCAAAAGCTGAGCATGAACCTGCTGAACAATTTTGGCTTCCACCGTTTGCAACTTGGCATAGGTATGTAACCGCAAGTTGAATGACCGTGCATACTCAACCATGAACTGCAACTCAGCATCTGTAGCGTAGCGACCATCAATTTCAGACTTCAAGCGTTCCAGTTGACTTAACATGGGAATGTACCTTGGCCTTCACAATTCTTAATACAACTTATCATAATTTAAGAATTCCACCTACCGATCATGGGTGGAGTGATACCCTTTAGAATCATCTCGACCTCAGCCCAAAATTTATAGTCAGTAAGATTTTTGCCTACTACTCCAGTGATAAAAGTCAGAGCCTACGAAAAATCAGATACGGTAGCCCTCATGCAGTTGTTCCATGACACGGTTCATGGGGTTAATAGTCGGGATTACACCAAAGCACAGGTAGACGCTTGGGCACCCGCAAACCAGAATGTTGATCTGTGGATGAGACATTTAAGTAGCCAGTTCACCTATGTAGCAGAGCAGGATCACCAAATTCTGGGTTTTGGTCAATTAGCAGAAAATGGTTATATTGACCGCTTCTACTGTCATCAGCATGTTCAGAGGCGAGGCATTGGCACGCAAATCCTAGAACAGATTGAGATCAAGGCCAGATCCTTGGGGATTCAACGGTTATTTACAGAAGCCAGTATCACCGCCAAACCCTTCTTTGCAAGCAAGGGGTTTACGGTTGTGAGACAGCAATCCGTCGAGCGCCGAGGGCAAGTATTTACCAATTTTCTGATGGAGAAGTTTTTGAATTAGGTGTCAGGCTTGCCGTGACCGGGTGTCAGAATACTCACCCGGATTCGACGCCCCTACAGATGGGGATGATCTTCTAATCTAAAATCCAAGGTGCTGCTCAATCTGGGTCTGAATACGCCCCCCTAACCCCCCAATGCTGGGGGAAAACTTCAAAGTCCCCCAGGATTGGGGGATTTAGGGGGCCTGCAGGGATGCTGCGGTAAGCTAGTTAGACCCGGATTCAGCAACACCTAAATCTAAAATTACCTCGAACTACCAACGAAAAATTTCTAAAGACTGACCTGACGCTTCTCCCATCAGTGTGATGAAGGGAAATTTCCAGCCGCCTAAAGTGGGTTGCTAGGAGGCTATGCCCCCATGCTCTCCTATGGGGCAAAACTAAACTATGCGACAAGATCGACGTGACGTTGAAAGGACTTTCGACCCTTCTCAGGATGGCGCGAGAAGCTCCAGGCGTTCTGCTTGGTCAAGACTCGCTCCCTACCTATTGGTGTTTCTGCTGGGGGCTGGCATTGCGTTTTTGAGTACCTTCCTGATCAATCGCATCCTCCCTTTACAACAGCCTAGCGTCGGTTCATCGCCCCTATTAACGCCTGTTCCTGGCAACCTGGTGACCGCTACGCAACTACCTGCCAATCCGGGAGCCAACCTGGCCGTCAATGTAGTAGAGCAAGTTGGGCCAGCGGTGGTGCGTATTGACTCTAGCCGCACCGTTACCAATCCAGTTCCCCAAGCATTTAATGATCCGCTGTTCCGTGAATTTTTCGGGTTAGAAGGGCCAGTTCCTCCCGAAAAACAGATTGTTCGAGGGGTGGGGTCTGGGTTCATTATTAATGCCGATGGTCAAATTTTGACCAATGCCCATGTGGTAGCTGGCGCAGATACCGTCACGGTTACCCTCAAAGATGGGCGTACCTTCCAAGGCAAAGTCCTAGGGCAAGATCCGGTGACAGATATCGCAGTCGTTAAGATCCCGTCGCAAAACTTGCCAACGGTGACTCTAGGAACTGCCGATCCCTTAAAACCAGGGGAATGGGTGATTGCGATCGGGAATCCGATCGGCTTGGATAACACCGTCACCTCTGGAATTCTGAGTGGGACAGGGCGATCGCTTTCTGACAGTCGAGTTGATTTCTTGCAAACCGATGCTGCGATTAACCCTGGGAATTCTGGTGGCCCCCTCCTTAATGCCCAGGGGCGGGTGATTGGTGTCAATACGGCAATGATTCAAGGGGCTCAGGGGATTAGCTTTGCAATTCCAATTAACACTGCGAAGCGCATTGCTGACCAGTTGATTACCTCTGGAAAAGTTGAACATTCCTACTTAGGCGTGGAAATGGTAACTTTAACGCCCGAAGTTAAACGGATCATCAATAGTAGCCCTAACAGTAACTTGCAGGTGCAAGCGGATCAGGGCGTATTGATTGCCCAAGTCTTACCCAACTCTCCGGCTGCCAGCGCAGGGCTGCAACCGGGCGACATTGTTCAACGGGTCAAGGGTCAGGCGGTCACCGAAGCAAGGGAAGTCCAGCAATTGGTAGATAGTAGCCCCGTCGGGAGTACCTTGCCCATTGAGCTGCGCCGCCAAGGACAAACCCTGACTCTGAATGTGCAAACCGAGGCACTTCCAGTTCCAAAAGGTAGACCCAACCCAGGGCAATGAACCTGCAGCTAGAATTTGAGACTTGCGATCGCACCTCCCTGACGCCAGCCTGACTCCGGCGATGCCTACCCCTCGGCAATTTTCTGTTTTAAAACCTGGATGCGATCTTGGGTGGCAGGGTGGTTACTTAAAAACTCAGGGGGGGAAGGCTGTTTCAGGAGCTTGGTTAAAAAGGCAGGCATGGCGCGAGGGTTATACCCAGCCCGTTTCATATACTTCAAGCCCTGGTCATCGGCCTGAAACTCAGCTTCGCGACTATTCGGAAGATTGAAGGCAAGCTGATAGGCAGTGCCTACCAAGGCATTTTGGTCTAAACCGACGACTGACGCTGCCCCTTGAGCCATCTGAGTTTCTTTGAGCTGGTTGATTAAATCCTGATTACAAATATGGGCAATTTCATGGGCCATCACCCCTGCCAACTGATCGGAATTATCGACTGCCTTGAGGAGTCCCGTATTGACATAGACAAAACCGCCCGTTGTTGAGAAAGCATTAATCTGGGGATCTTGAACGGCATAGAACCGGAAAGGCAATTCT
>JAYKHH010000262.1:0-3177 GCA_035285265.1 Leptolyngbyaceae cyanobacterium
AGGAAAGTGCCTGACGATGTATTCCAGGGTTTGCTTGTGGGCAGCTACTAAATTTTGCTCCATCTGCCAGCCAGCCCATACTGCGACACTGCCCAGTCCCAAAATTGACAGGGCCACCACTTCCAGGGTTAGGCGAAACTGAAGCGAAGAGGTAGAAATCCGTTTACCTGTGAAATAATTGATGACATTTTGAACAGAATGACTCAGCTTCATGGGTTCATCAGAGGGGGTAAGGCAAGAAAAGATTAAAAATTCTTTGCTGTGCCATGAATTGAATCACATGAATCGGATCCCATTCAAATCGTTGGTCATTGGGTTTCACGCCTCAGGTGATTAAGGCAGGGTGAATGTTTGATAGCCAACAGATAGAGGATCCAAGTTACTTTCTACTGTATGAAACGGTTGGCGCTAGTAGATGATGGGTTCCTAATACCTAGATGAATTTTTGCTGAAGAGATAGCAATATACGTTATTCATGCGCCGTGCTCACACCCCACCCCCCATTCAAACTGTTTTCAGGTTTTATCTGACATCTAGCTGGCTTTCATCTGCTACTCATTTTTCTAGGATTTAATCAAAATGGCAGCAAGCTGGCAAACCAGGAAAGCTTGCTGGGCTGGCTTGAGATTTTAGCCATAATTTCGTTGCTTTCTTAATACATACAACCTTGATTTTTTGGAGTTAAAGATGCGTAAACATTCGATGTTGTGGCTTAGTCTGTGTCTGAGTAGTTTAGTGGTTACAGTATCACTTGTAACCACAACGTCGCTTGGAGCCTCTGCAGCTCCTGACCAGAGGATCGCCCAAGCAAACCCCTGTGCCTCCAAAAACCCTTGTGCAGCTAAGCGTGAGAATGTGGGCGGGCCTCTGGCAAAGCAATTACAAGGAAAGCCTGTGGTAGTGGATATTTATGCAAGCTGGTGTCCTGCCTGCAAAAACATTGCTCCAACCCTGTCTCAATTGAAAAAAGAATACGCTGGAAAAGCCAACTTTATCGTTCTGGATGTCACAGACAAATCCAAAACGAGCCAGTCAGAAAGCCGAGCTAAGGAGCTAGGGCTGGGTAAGTTCTTCGCAGCGAACAAGTCGCAAACTGGAATGGTTGCCATCATTGACCCAGCAACGGGTAATATCCTAACGCAACATCGGAATAATACGGACAAGTCTGCCTATACATCCGTCCTGAACTCTGCGCTCTCCCGTAAATAGGGAATGGCAGATTACCCATTAACATGAGGGATCATCCACGATCTGCATGTTCAGGAATCCTCAGGGTCGTAGTGCAGATTACATCAGTATTTTGGATGCGGCCCTGACTCCATAGACGGGCGATCAAAAAGTGTGCGATCCCATTGCCTCTTGGGAGGCAATTTTATTTCTGAATGCCTCAAGGAGAATTTCATGGCACGAATACCTCAGTTATCAACTGAGTCTAAGGTTCCCAAACGTTCTAGGGTTTCCAAGAAATGGCTGATTTACGGTGGATTAGGGGTGCTCGCCCTGGTTCTAGTTCTCACCTTAGGCCCTGTGATTAGCCATCCCCTTGAAAAAGTGATTTCTATCGTTGAAAACCGATACCAGCAGTGGTTTGCTCAGCAGAACACAACCCATCCTTTGGTATTGTTGTTATTGGCTTTTGTGGGTGGAATCTTAGCCAGTGTTTCTCCTTGCATTTTGGCATTGCTACCCGTCAATCTCAGCTATATCGGCACCTTGAAGATCCAGTCCCGTTGGGATGCCTTTACGAAAGCGGGCTTGTTTGTGTTGGGAGCCGTCACAATTTTGAGTTTATTTGGCTTAGTCTCCTCCTTTGCTGGAGCTGTCATGGTGGAGTACCGAGGTTATATCAATGTGATTGTGGGCCTGATTATGGCAATGATGGGACTATGGTTGATGGGGGTAATTAAATTACCTTTGCCACAAATAAACGTGAATTTACCCCAGGCTGGCCCCTATGGAGTGGGGTTGACCTTTGCGCTCGTGAGTTCTCCCTGTGCAAGTCCAGTGCTGTTTGCGGTGCTGGCTGCGGCGGGTGCCACAGGTTCTGAAGTTTTAGGTATGCTAACGATGGTTAGCTACGCCCTAGGGTATACCCTCCTAATTTTTCTGGCGAGCTTATTTACAGGATTGGCAAAGCAGAGTAAGCAGTTGTTGAACTACTCCGAGAACATTATTCACGTTGGCAGTGTGGCACTGATGATGACTGGGGCGTACTACCTGATCACTGGCACTCAATGGTTCCTGGGAAGTTAGGTCAATGACCGTTAAAAATTTGGTGGCGATTATTACAGACTCCAACTCTACCTGGCATTACAACGGCGGTGGCTATTGCTAAGAAAAATTATGATGTACCAAAATCAAACCCTACAGAATCGGATCTTCAAGAGGATATATTGGTTGGGAATTAGTGCGATCGCCTGTCTCTGGGTCGCCTCTCCCGCCTTGGCTCAGAGTGCTGGGAGTACATCAGGCTTCAACCCTCAAGAATTGCTTCGCAACGCCTTGCAGTGGATTGAAAGTCTGGGGGTAGTGGGGGGCATTGCCTTCATTGCCATTTATATTGTGGCGACCGTTGCATTTTTACCCGGATCAATCTTGACGCTGGGGGCTGGTGTAGTTTTTGGAGTTTTACTGGGTGCTGTTTACGTCTTTATTGGAGCAACGGTAGGCGCTATTGCTGCTTTTCTAGTCGGACGCTATCTAGCACGAGGATGGATCAGTCAAAAGATTGAAGGAAATCAAAAATTTGCGGCGATCGACACAGCCGTTGCTAGGGAGGGGTTCAAAATTGTCCTACTAACCCGGTTGTCTCCCATTTTTCCGTTCAATCTACTGAACTATGCCTTGGGTATCACGGGCGTTTCGCTCAAAGACTATGCATTGGGGTCAATCGGGATGATCCCTGGCACCGTCATGTATGTCTATATCGGCTCCTTAGCAGGCGACCTAGCCAGAATCGGCACGGGTAATCAACCAACCAATCCGACTGTTGAATGGGCCATTCGCATCATTGGGTTTATGGCCACCGTTGCGGTGACAGTCTACGTAACCCGCGTTGCCCGCAAGGCACTGGCTGAAAAGGTCAGCGAGTGACCGCTGCCAAAAGCCATCAAAACCCAGTTTTTCAGCGGATTGAGTTGGGATTCACAGCATTTATTGAGGCAAAATTCATATCTC
>JAYKHH010000263.1:0-7739 GCA_035285265.1 Leptolyngbyaceae cyanobacterium
GCTAGCCTTTGCCCAAAGCCTGATGGAGGCAGGGAAATGTGTGATTACCTTTGATGGTAACCGCCCCTCAGTGAGCGAAGCCGTTATCCCTGGCGCTGTCCTGTCAGTATCATTTTGACACCCTTCGCCGGGGCTAGGGTAACCCCACGACGACGAGGACGCTCTGGTTGGCTATCTGCTAGCGCTAGATTGTAGCGAGATAGGATCGTAGCCAACACCAATTTCATTTCAAAAAGTGCTAAAGCTTCACCAATGCAGCGACGGACACCGCCCCCAAAGGGCATAAATTCGTAGGGTGAAAACTGACGTTCTAGGAAGCGATCGGGATTAAACTGCTTCGGGTCTGGGTATAAGTCTTCGCGCTGGTGTACCAGATACATGCAACCTACCACCACAGCCCCTGGTTCTAAGGTGTGTCCCAAGAGTTCAACTGATTCCTCAACCATCCGAGGGAAGGTTAACATCGCCACGGGATGAATGCGGAGGGTTTCGTTACAAATAGCAGTGAGATAGGGCAGGCGGAAAATACTCATGGGATCGGGAGACTTCCCTAGGGTAGCCAGTTCTTGCAGGAGCTTGTTCCGTACTTCTGGCAACCGATGAATCCAATACAAGGCCCAAGCCATCGCCGTGGCCGTCGTTTCGTGTCCGGCAAATAGTAAGGTAAGCAGTTCATCTCGCAGTTCCTGAGGAGTCATGGGGTTGCCTGCCTCATCACGGGCAGCCATCAGCAAAGACAAAATGTCAATCCGGTCTGGATGGGGGTTTGCCTGACGTTCAGCAATTTCTGCATACAGTAAGCGGTCTACTTGCTCCCGTTGCCGCACAAATCCCCCCCAAGGACTCCAAGCCCCCCAATCTTTCTGAAGTTGAGAGAAAAATAGCAAGCTAGAGGTTAGAGGGGAGCGAAATAAGTCCATCATTAACGATAGATATCTCTTCAGTTCTTGATAGCGCTCTCCCTCGTGTAAGCCAAAAACTGTGGTCATGATAATTTCCAGCGAGATATGCTGCGTGACCGTTCGAGCTAAAAAGGGCTGGTTGATGGGTAACGAACTGAAAGCCTGGGTCGCAAGATTGCAGATCAATTCTCCATAGGATCGCATTCGTTCTCCATGAAAAGGGGGTGTGTGGAGTTGCCGTTGCCGTTTGTGGCGATCGCCCTCCAGCATAATCACGGAATAGTCTCCTAACAGAGGTTGTAAAATGCTGTTCAGATCACCCGGAGCCGAATATTGCTTGCGATCATTCGTCAAAATTTCCTGGATGGCTTGGGGGTGATTCACGAATATCAAGTTACCTCCAAAACCAGTGACTTTAGCACTAAAGATATCGGGAAACTTCTGGGCAGCAGTTTCCATATAGCCAATAGGGTCAAACACCCATCGGATCTTCTGGAGAAACTTAGGGGTCTGAACGGAATTCGGGGATGTCATCATAGCTGCCGGGATCAAGCGGGTGTATTCAGGTGTATTTAGTAGTCTGCCACAGCCCTAGGGTTGGATCAGAACTAATAGTGGTTGCTCCTTGCCCATGATCCTCGGTAAGAAAAGATTTCAGTAGAGGTTTATGGTTCATGGCCCCACGCTGGGTAAGGGCATGGTAATGCCATGCCCTTACGACGGACATTGTTGCCAATTGCCAAGTCCAGTAGGGACTTGGCAATTGGCCCAATGGAATCAACCTACAGGCTTAAAATCTAGGAGTCTCTCTGAATATTTATCCTCTATTTATCGTCGCTCTCTATGTTCTTATTTCTCTCCAAGCTGCTACCCCTATTTTTGTACCCCTTAGGATTAACATGCCTACTGATGCTAGTGGCTTTGATTACCCTCTGGAAACGGCCTAGATTGGCGGCAGGGGCCATTACACTGGGTTTAGTGGTTTTATTGCTAGGTAGTAATGGCTGGGTAGCATCCCAGTTAGTGCAGTCCCTAGAGTGGCAAAATATCCCTACCGCAGACTTGCCCACTGCCGAAGCCATTGTGGTGCTGGGAGGCGGTACGAAACCTGGCATTTCACCTCGTCCTGGTGTGGACTTAAGTGAAGCGGGCGATCGCATCCTTTACGGCGCACAACTCTATCGGGAGGGCAAAGCTCCCCGACTCATCCTGAGCGGTGGACGCATTGACTGGCGAGGGGGTGGGCCAGCGGAGTCTGCGGATATGGCGGCGATCGCACAAACCCTAGGGGTGCCAAAATCAGCCATTTTAGAAGACCCCACCTCCCTGAATACCTACGAAAATGCTGTCAATGTCCGCAAAATTCTTCAGACGCAAGGGATTCGACGAGTTCTGCTTGTGACCTCAGCAATGCATATGCCGCGATCGCTCCGGATTTTCCAACGCCAGGGTATTGATGCAATTCCAGCCCCCACAGATTTCTTGGTCAGCAACCAGGAGGTACAAGAACTTCAGAGTAATGCGCCAGCCATCCTGCTTAATTTGATCCCAGATGCCGATCGCCTCCAGCAAGTCACTCGCGCCCTCAAGGAATACTTCGGTTTGGTAGTCTATGGATTGCGCGGTTGGCTTTAGTTAAAACAGGCTCCTGCTCCCACCCTAGAAGCACCAGACCTGCGAATTCTATCGTGCCCAGGAGAGAGATTCTAGTCATCCATCTCACCGGAGAGGATTTGTCAAACAGGGTCTTACGTTGGTAGCCGATATCCTTTTACCGTAGCTGCAAAAGACGGATACTTTCAATGATTAGGATTATTGCCCACACTAGGATACTGAGACCAGCCGCTGCTGCTGCAATATCTTTAGTGACTCGGATCCGATCATTCTGCTGAGGTTCCACAAAATCACACAGGACTTCGATCGCACTATTAAACAATTCAGAAATCAGCATGAGCCCCATTGCCAGCAATATCAGGCTAACATCTACCCATTGTCTAAAAAAGAAGGATACGCCTAAAACTGGCACCGATAAAATTACTTTATAAGCAACACTAAAATCAGTCACTACTGCAGCATGGAGTCCCGATAGGATAATCCTTAGCTTTCGGATCGGGTGATAACCAGGTGTGCGAAAGTTATTATTCATGAATTTATAGTACTTTCAAAGGGGCTACCCCGATCTCACAAATTGCTGTAACTCCTGAGTTTCCTGCTTAAAATCCCGCCGTGCAAAGTTAGACCTCCGGTAGAGAATCATGGTCGAAGAAATCTCTCCATTTCAGCTCAAACCTGGGAGATATAGGGTTGAAATTGGAGCTGACCAGAAATAATTTGCTCGGCTGTTCGTGCGTTTACAGGTTTAGAGAAGAAATATCCTTGCCCATGTTGGCAATTCATTTGCCTCAGTTGTGCGAGTTGGTCTACTGTTTCAACCCCTTCCGCTGTGACCTCGATTCCCAGATTTTGTCCTAGGGCCACAATTGTTTGGATAATTGCAGTATTTTCATTTCCTTTGCCAAGATTGCTGACAAAAGAACGATCAATTTTTAACATATCGATCGGGAAACGGTGCAGATAGCCTAGGGAGGAATAACCTGTACCAAAATCATCCATGTGCAGATCAACCCCCAAAGCCTTCAGTTGTCGCAACATCTTATTTGCCAGCTTATCATTTTCCATCAAGACACTTTCGGTGATCTCCAGCTTTAACCGAGAAGCATTCAGGTAGGTTTCTTCCAGAATTTGTGTAATTTGTTCGATCAAATCTGGTTCTCCAAATTGCTTACCCGAAAGATTAACACTGACTGACAGAGATGCTTGTTCAGGAAACTGCACTTGCCAGCTAGCCATTTGACTACAGGATTGACGGAGTACCCAATAACCAATCGGAATAATCATGCCAGTCTCTTCGGCAACTGGAATAAACTCTTCGGGAGAGATCAGTCCTCGTTCTGGATGTTGCCAACGGATTAATGCCTCAAAACCAATGAGTTGACCCGTTTCTAAGCACACAATAGGCTGATAAAGTAGCTCAAATTCCTGACGCTCCGTGGCTCGGCGTAGGTCAGTCTCTAGGCGCAGGAGGGTTAATGTTTTCTCATGCATCCCTGCACTAAAGACCTCATAGCGAGCTTTTCCTTGGGCTTTAGCATGGTACATAGCCAAATCAGCATCGCGCAGGAGGCTCTCAGGTTGTTCATATCGAGCCGTGCTTAAGGCGATGCCAATACTAGCAGTTGTAAATACTTCATGCTCATTTAACTTAAAGGGCGATGCCAGTTCTCGTTGGATTCTTTCAGCAAATTGTTTGACCTCATTCAGGTCATGCATATTCTCAAGTAAGATGGCAAATTCATCCCCTCCAAGGCGGGCAATTGTATCCCCAATCCGCATTTGTGCCTTGAGTCTAAGAGCAATTTGGATCAGTAATTGATCTCCAGCCATATGCCCCAGACTATCGTTCACGACTTTGAAACGATCTAAATCCAGGAATAGTACAGCAAAAGCATAATCCTGCCGTCGCTTTGTTAAATAGTGAACATGGGTGAGCCGATCCATAAACAAAGCCCGATTGGACAGACCTGTTAATTCGTCATGGAAGGCATTGTGTAGGAGTTGGGATTCCGCCTGTTTACGCTCAGTGATGTCTCGCACCACATATACGAGTCCTCGTCCGCTCATGGCAGTGATAGAAATTTCTTGAGGAAAAACATTACCATCCCGTCTTTTGCCTAGGGCTTCTCCTTGCCATTGCCCTTCTCGCCATACAGTTGGCAGAATACTTCTCCTAAACCTAAATATCTCTTCTTCTGTGTATAAATTTTCCCAGGTTTGACCAATCAGCTCTTGAGCGCTGTCATAGCCATACATCTGAAGATGAGCATTATTCAGATAAATATATTCTCCCTGTAAGTTGAGAATTGCCATCCCGTCGATCGCACTTTTGATAGCAATGGATTGTTGATGTAATAACTCCTCTGCATGCTTTAAGTCGGTGATGTCAGTGATAAAGCCCTCAAGACCCAGGACTGCACCCCCTTCATCAAAAACACCACTCCCCTTTTCCCATAACCATTTTTCTTGCCCAGACTTCGTCAAGATTCGATATTCCACTACATAGGGCTGCTTCTGAGCAATGGCTGTATCGATCGCCCATAGAACTGTGGGCAAATCCTCAGGATGGGTAATTGAGTTGTAAGAAACTCCTATTTGTTCTACTAATTCTTGGCTGCTGTACCCCGTCAATTTTAAGCAACCCTCACTGAGGTAGCGCATAGACCACTCATGATCATTGTGACAGGAAAACACAATGCCAGGTAGGGAGTTGATGAGGGCGGTTAACTTTCTCTGGCTTTCCTTCAGTTCTTCCTCGGTGTGTTTACGCTCTGTAATGTTCTTGATGACCGCCATTGTGAACTGAGGCTCACTGCGATGATCTCGAATGAGAGAAACCGTTAAATTCCCCCAGATCAATTGACCATCCTTCCGGAAGTAGCGCTTATCCATTTGGTAGCTAGTGATCCTTCCGGCTAACATATCTTGCCAGTAGCTCAGATCGTTGGCTAAATCATCAGGATGGGTAATTTCCCTAAAGGTCATCCGGCTCAGTTCTTCGGCACTATAGCCCAGGAAGTTTTGTAAAACTGGGTTAGCCTGAATCCATCGCCCCCTGAGGTCTGTCAATCCAATTCCAATCGCTGCTTGCTCGAAAAGTACTTGAAACTGCCGTATCCGTTGGAAAGCTATCTCAGCCTGTTGAGGTTCTATATCATTCCAGAGCAATTCCTGGGCATTCCATAGGGATTGTCCAGTAGGGGCATTCAGTAAATTCGGATGCTCCTGAGAAACCCCCATCCCTGGTGCAAATTCTCCTCTACTTGTGGATTCAACAACTATTTGGCTGTGCAATTCCGCTAACGCAGCATAAAGTTTTTCAAAAGCAACAGATACTGGGTATGAGCACAGTCCATTGCTCTGATTCTGTAAGTCAATAATTTGTTGCTTGATTAGCTCAATGGGCTGGGTAGATTGATTTGCTTTCTTCCAAGGATCTGTATGCATCTACCTCTCCGTTCTATCTAGCCATCTTAGTCCTGCCCAGTGCTAGCTATTTCTTTTACGGTGGGGCACATCAGGGACTCCATACACTCGATCTTTGCTGCACTCTCACTGTTCCGCTTTAGACAGATGGCCCAACAGTTTGGCAGGCAACCCTTGTCCTTTTGAATTGGGTCTAGCTATCTACATTGATTTTGGTTGCCAAGGAAATAACCTTTGATTAACTGAAGTTTGAATCTTCGTATTTTTAACAAGAGAGAACCTATCTCTGGCTTGGCAAGGTGTAGTCTTAAATACAAAAATATTGCTGCTAGCGATCGCCCCCAAAGAGCGATCGCTAGCAGCAATGTTAGCTGTGTAAATAGCAAATGTTATTTAGATCACATGGCAGGACAGAGGATTCACTATGTAACAGTTCTAAAGATGAAGAGTAGGATGAATGTATTGAAAGGGCTGGATCGCCATTGGCAATAATTTTTGATTGCCAGGGAGCGGCAGGAGGTCAAACTTCAGATCCTTGTCCTTAAGGAGCGAATATGGCACTCATTTTGATTGTGGAAGATTCTCTACTCTCGCGTCGGGCAATTGTCAAAGCATTGCAGCCAGAAGGGTACGAGTTACTAGAAGTTGGCAATGGCCTAGAAGCCTTAAAGATTTTAGAAACCCGCACACCGGATTGTATGGTGTTAGATCTATTAATGCCTGAGATGACAGGAGTTGAGTTACTTCAGGCACTTCAGCGTCAGGGAAAAACAATTCCTGCAATTGTGATTACCGCAGATCTCCAAGAAAGTTCTCGTCAGCAATGCTTAGCCCTAGGAGCCAAGGCAGTTCTCCATAAATTTCTGAATGCGGCTGAACTTCAGAGTGCTATACAAATCATCCTGACCCCTCCAGTTTTGCCCCCGACCGCAGAGGCACTCCTATGAGCCCAACTGCTGATCAATTAGATGCCTTACAAGAGCTAATTAACATTGGAGTGGGTCGAGCTGCTGCCATTCTGAATGAAATGCTCGATCTTCACGTCTACTTACAAGTTCCTCTGATTAAAATGATACCCTTGGCAGAGACAAGCTATGAGCTAGAACAACGCCTAGGGAAAATACCCGTCTCTAGTTCTTGTATGAATTTTAGCGGTTCTTTTACAGGTACAGCTCAGTTGGTTTTCCCTAGGGATAGCGCCGCCAAGCTGGTCTGTGCGTTTATTGGTGAGGAGACGGAGGTTCCTGATTTAGACGCGGTTAAGGTAGGTACCCTGAATGAAGTCGGCAACATCGTGATTAACAGTGAGATGGGTTCTATCAGTAATCTACTGAAGCAGCACCTCAATTATTCCATTCCCCTGTATTTAGAAGATACGGTTGAGCATTTACTGGCCTTCAATAAGGTGGAGGAGAATGCCACCGTTCTCTTGGCACAGGCCCGTTTTACGATTCAACAACTCCTGATTACCGGAGATATTATCTTGATTTTTACGGTCAAGTCTTTTGAAACCTTACTAGAAACTGTAGAGTCGGGTTTGGGGTAATCATGACTAAGGGGCTGAGCAACGACCTATCCTTTGGCTTGTTAGATCAAATACCCATTGGAGCCTTCGTTCTCAGCTCAGACTTAACTGTGCGTTTTTGGAATCGTTGTCTTGAAGACTGGAGCCGTATCTCTAGAAACCAGATTGTCGGTCAAAACATTGGAGAACACTTCCCCCACCTAACTCAACCCAAGTATACTCAACGGTTTGCCTCCGTTTTTATGGGAGGGCCACCCACTATTTTTTCATCC
>JAYKHH010000264.1:0-8783 GCA_035285265.1 Leptolyngbyaceae cyanobacterium
GAGACTTCCTGACTAGGATCCGTACTGGGCTCTAGGATTTTAGGTGGAACAATTTTGCGACCTAATTGTCCTAGTTGTTGTTTCTCTAGTTGCGCGAATAAAACACCCCCAAACCCAAAGAAGGTCAAAGCCACCAAGACTAGTCCACCTGCAACTGGAATTAGCCCCACTAGGGCTAGAATTAGCATCCCTACTAAAAATTGTTGGAGGGGAGGTCGGTTGGCAACTATGGGAATTCTATGACCGATCAATCGGCCCATTGAGATCGCACCCAACAGCACAGTCAGGATCACCAGCAAGTTCACCACAGGGAGCAGCGCCGTTCCTAGTAAGCTCCCTGTGGTGAGGTTAGTGAGCATGATCACGGATATCGTGGCCCCTAACCCCCATAAACCGCTTCTAAGGGGAAATTGGTCGATCGCCGCTGTGATCGGAGGTAAAACATCCGGTACTATCAGCATCACCACAATCCCAATTCCAGCGATTGTTGCCACCACTAACCCATAAACAGCAGCGCTAAACAGATACACCTGCATGAGGAACCCCAATAATCCCCAGCGTTTGAGATTGTGGAATACACTCTGCCCTTCTCCCAGCACCGCAGCCGCACTACCGCCAATGGTTACGCCTTCCTCTTTAAGGATTGCTCCCCCAATCGCACTCACATCACCATCTACCCGTACCCCTGACTTGAGCGCTACATCGCCCCCAATGGCTACCGCATCTCCTGTCACATAGCCGCCGTTCAGGATCTTGACTGAGCCAGCGATCGCAGTCACATTTTTTACAACTTGCTTTTCAGCAACAATTGCATCACTACCGAAGGTGATGAGATTGTTGCTACTAAATCGGGTTTGTGCGATCGCACTTCCCCAGCACAAGCAAAGAAGGAGCATCGATGCCAACGTCAACACAAATCGGTTTTTCTGATTCCAGTTCATTGAATTTTTATTCATCAACGCAGATTTAAGGGCTTACAGTCTACTGAAAAATGCACCTCAGATCTTGAAAATCTCAACCTCAATTTACCGTCACAATAAGAGTAATTATAAAAAATGTACTCCGTTGGAAATAGTGCTCAAGAAAACAGATAAGTAATTGAAATTAGATGGTGTCTAAATCACCAACACTAGTCAATTCATGTCTTCTTTGATTAATTAAAATTCTTTTCCTATTATCTTGAATTTCCAATAATTTTATTCTTGAAAGTCGATTGTATAAAATCCCTACTTAGATGGATGGCGCAATATTAACAGATCGCTGTACTTGCTATCCAACAATGCTTTTACTGATTTTTGATATCTGCCATTGGGAGGATTTCAATAGATTTTAGCCCCTGAACTGGATCTATCTAAGCTAGATGATAAAGCTAAATAATCCTTATAAAATAATCTCGAAAAAGTTAAAATATATTTTAGATTTTTTAATCAAATCAGATATTGATTGAGCAAAAACTTGTCAAATTCATTGATTTTCAAACAGGGGAAATTAAGAGTATCAAAAATACCTCTAAAGGATGAGAGACAAATCTCCCACATTCTGATAGATCAGCCCTGAAATTATTGGTCAACCTAACCTGTTCCGCAGTTCAGTTTCTCGCGTAAAGGGTTATGAGATTGTCCCTAACTGGAAAAAGTCATTGAGGTGGAGTCAGAAGGGTGGATTGTTGAGTAGAAGCTTGAGAGAGTGTAAAAAATTAGGGAGATCGCACCAAATCCTGTCAAGCTATACCCTAAGCCTGACCTCAAGTTAAGGGATAGAGCTGACGCTGTTGGGGGTACTTATTAGGGGCTATCTCCCTGTAATCATTCCCAGGGTTCTCATTCATTGGTTGCAAGAGTAAGCAGCAAGTGCGTCAGCCCTGAAGTATGGAGGATTGTTGAGGCTTATAAATTGAGACTTGTGAGTCGTTCAGACATTGAGCAACCTCTTGATCTGCCTTGGATATCAACTAATCCGCTTAGTTACCGATAACTGAGCCTGTCCACAAGATTTAGTGAATTTTAACGAGTGTATCGAAACCCTATGACGAATAACCCTGTTGTAACACCTGCTGCTAAGCTGAGTGCGAAGTTGCCCCTTCCCCTCAAGCGCCTAGCAGATCTTGCCTACAACTATTGGTGGAGTTGGACAAACGGCCATACTTCTCTCTTTCAAATCATCAATCCAGAAGAATGGCAGCGTTGTGGTCACAATCCTGTTGCCTTGCTAGAAGCCACCTCCTACGAGCGTTTAACTCAACTCGTTGATGATCCCAGCTATCTGAATCGTTTGAAGGCACTAGCAGAACAATTTGACCGTTATATGGCCGAGACCAACACTTGGTCGAGTCGGGTGGCCCCTCAGATTGTTGCAGACCATCCCATTGCTTATTTTTGTGCTGAATTTGGCTTACATGAGTCCCTCCAGATTTATTCCGGTGGCTTGGGCTTATTGGCAGGGGATCACCTCAAGTCAGCTTCAGATTTGGGTATTCCCCTAGTCGCAATCGGGTTACTGTATCGTCAAGGTTACTTCCATCAGCGCTTGAACCGCAGTGGTTGGCAGGAAGACTACTATATTGATAACCAGTTTGAGCACCTTCCCTTAGAACTGATCAAAACCGCGAACGGCGATACCCTCACCATCGAAATGCAGGTGCGTCAACGATTGGTGAAAGCGCAGATTTGGCGCGTTCAAGTGGGCCGCGTTAGCTTGTATCTTCTGGATACAGACCGTCAGGACAATGACCCCGTGGATCGCTGGTTGACCGGACACCTATACGGTGGTAACCAGGAAACCCGAATTGCCCAAGAAGTCGTGTTAGGAATTGGCGGGGTTCGGGCGCTGCAAGCCCTGGGAATTACCCCCAGTGTCTACCATCTCAATGAAGGGCATGCGGCCTTTGCTTTGTTGGAAGTTTGCCGTCAAGAAATCCACCAGACGGGTAAATCTTTCTATGACATTGAAGCAATTGTTCGCGATCGCTGCATCTTCACCACCCACACTCCCGTTCCTGCAGGACACGATGTCTTCTCTGCGGACTTGATGGATTCTTACTTTGCTCACTATTGGTCACAGTTGGGGCTATCCCGTGAGCAATTCCTGGCCCTCGGTGCCCGTCGTCTGGGAGACCCTTGGGAACCCTTTGGCATGACTGTCCTAGCTCTACGCCTGTGCCGTGCTGCCAATGGCGTCAGCGAATTGCATGGTCAAGTGTCCCGCAATATGTGGAATATCCTCTACCCAGAACGTCCTGAAAATAAAGTTCCGATCAGCCACATTACCAATGGGGTTCATGCCCGTACCTGGATTGCGCCAATTATTGGTGAACTCTATTCCCAATACCTGGGTGCAGACTGGACGAATAATCTGGTTGATCCCCAAATGTGGGCGAAGGTGGACAACATTCCCGCTGCCGAGCTATGGCAACGGCACCAAATTCTCAAAGACACCCTGATTGCCCATACTCGCACCCGGATTAAATTGGCACGACAAGAGCGTGGCGAACATTATGACTGGGTACAAGCGGCTGATCACCTTTTAGATCCCACGATTTTAACCATTGGATTTGCCCGTCGCTTTAGCCCCTACAAGCGCGGAGATCTCCTCCTTCGGGATGCCGAGCGTGCTCTGAAGATTTTGGGGAACCGCGATCGCCCGATTCAAATCATCTTCTCTGGTAAATCCCACCCAGCGGATGAGGAAGGGAAGCGGATCATTCAACGCCTAATGGAATGGTGTAAGCATCCTGATGTCGTGAATCGGGTGGCGTTCATTGAAGACTACGACATCTATACCGCCAAGCGCTTGGTGCAAGGGGTGGATGTGTGGCTCAACAACCCTCGTCGTCCCCTAGAGGCATCGGGTACCAGTGGCCAGAAAGTCTGCTTCAACGGTGGCATCAATTGCAGTGTCCTAGATGGCTGGTGGTGTGAAGGCTACAAGGCTGATGCCAATGGCAAGGGCATCAATGGTTGGGCGATCGGGGAAGATGCTCATACCAGTGACCAAGAACTTCAGGATCGGATTGACTCTCAGTCCCTCTACCGCCTTCTGGAAGAGGAAATTGCCCCCCTCTACTACGACCAGGATGCCAATGGGATCCCCCACGGTTGGATTCAAATGATGAAGGCGTCGATTAAAACCAATTCGCCTGCTTTCAACACCGATCGCATGTTGGCAGATTACCTCCTACAAATGTATGCCCCCGGAGCTTCCGCAAAGGTTGAACCCATCCTAGCAAGTGTCTTGGTGTAAGTATATTTCTTGCCCCCCCTTTCTAAGGGGGGTAGGGGGATCTCTTCTAGAACTGATCTGAAGTGTCTTGGTGTAAGTATATTTCTTGCCCCCCTTTCTAAGGGGGGTAGGGGGGATCTCTTCTCAGACTAGCCGTAGAAGAGATCCCCCTTCATCCCCTTTTTCTAAGGGGCACTTGTATTCAGTTGCATTGCTTTCAACCATAAGGAACCCCAGGATCATCTCTGATTCTGGGGTTCCTTATTGTGAATAGACTCAGGGGTTTAAAGCAAACCCCGACCTTATGATCAGGGTTCAGGATTTAAATGCTAGCCTCATGTTGGGGTTAGCGGTATTGATCAAGAGATTGAAAAACCAGCTAAATAGAGTGTCGCTAGCGGTATTGATGTCTTCTATCTATGATCCCCCTTCCCTACCCGATAAAGATAGGGTATTTCCCCCCTATTGTGTGCCAGAAGGAATTTTGACCTGAACTGCGATCGCCCGAACTTCCTATGACCCTAATTTTCAAGAAGTTCAATGTGCTAGCTGTAAAGGTTTGACAGCATTGGGATCGGGTAGGATGGCCCTCTCTGCAGAATTGAATTGAAGCCATATAGATGGCCCCAAGGATATTAACAGCCCTAAGAATAGTGCAGGATGGAATGGCTGGGAGTACTCAGAGAAAAGATAGGTGACCTGACAGTTGATGTATCCTATCGCTATACTCTTCACAGTCATCAGATTCACAGTCATCCGATCAACTACGACCCATGAAGGTTTGGATTACCAGCTTTGTCATTCTGTTTGGTCTAGCTCAGCTCTATCAATTGTTGGAACCGATCACATTACCTTTACCTGTATTTATTGTGGGTGGGGTGTTGCTTGCGATCGCCTCTAATTACGACAAACGGGCGGGCTTACCCTTTCGGCTGACCCAACCGCCCAAACCTCAAATCCCAACCCCTCAAACTCCCAACGCGACTACTTTGCCTAACCATCCAGCTCCTACTTTCCAACCTGGCACTCCAACGCCTCGCCCACTCTCCTTTAATATTCGTGAAATCCGGGAAGCAGACCGGCTAGGCAAATAATGGCAGCGCTTCATCCCCAAGATATTCCCCTGCGAAGTGTCCACACCTCCAACTTCGCTGACATTCTGGCCCAGTTGGGTATTTCCCTCGTGGTTTCCACCTATCAAGCGGGTAAGCTGATCACGCTCC
The DNA here is from genome assembly GCA_035285265.1 of Leptolyngbyaceae cyanobacterium. Classification (GTDB taxonomy): domain Bacteria; phylum Cyanobacteriota; class Cyanobacteriia; order JARCMD01; family JARCMD01; genus JAYKHH01. The sequence continues at coordinate 5,442 of JAYKHH010000264.1, forward strand.
GAGCAGATAACGGAGTCATCAACACTCACTTTCGGGTATTTGAAAAGCCGATGGGGTTAGCGGCTGACCGTTCTAGACTCGCGATCGGCACTGCGTACCAAATCTGGGAATTGCGAAATGTTCCTGCAGTGACCGCCAAGCTAGACCCCCCGGACAAGCACGATGCCTGTTATCTACCGCGACGTACCCATGTGACGGGGGATATTGATATTCACGAAATGGCCTACGGGCAGGATGAGCTGTGGTTTATCAATACCCGCTTTTCTTGCCTGTGTACCCTTGACCCAGACCATAGCTTTATACCGCGCTGGCGACCTAGCTGGATTACGGGGTATGACTTGGGCGATCGCTGCCATCTTAATGGCTTAGGGATGCGAGACAATCAGCCCAGGTATGCCACTGCCCTCGGCGAAACCAACACCCCCGGAGGCTGGCGTGCTAATAAAGCCAGTGGGGGGCTTCTGATCGATATTCCCACGAACCAAATTCTCAGTCGGGGACTTTCCATGCCCCATTCTCCCCGCTGGTATGGGGGTAAACTCTGGGTGCTAGAGTCGGGGAAGGGCAGTCTTGCCACCGTGGATCTCCAGTCCGGCAACCTCACAACCGTTGCTCAACTCCCTGGCTTTACCCGTGGCTTTGATTTTTGGGGGCCGTTGGCCTTTATTGGCTTATCCCAAATTCGTGAAACCGCTGTCTTTAGTGGACTTCCGATTACAGAACGACTGCAAGAGCGCATTTGTGGTGTGTGGGTCGTCAATATTCAAACGGGAGAAATCGTCGCATTTTTGAAATTTGAAGAGGCAGTGCAGGAAATCTTTGCAATCTCAGTTCTCCCTGGCATTCGCTTCCCTGAAATTATTGACTGGGATGAAACCCTCCTCGGTACTTCCTATGTCTTGCCCGATCAGGCATTAAAAGACTACGTACCCCTCAAACCAGAGGATTTGCCCCCATCTTCCAAAGACTCCTCCGGTCAGAAGAGGATGGCTGAAAAGCCAGAAACCCCTGGTATAGACTCTTTTGCTGTCATTATTCCAGTGTTTAATCTTCAAAAGAAGGGTGAGGCAGTGTTTTTAAGAACGCTGCGGAGTATCGAAGTCAGTATCGACTTCTTTCGTAGTCACTCGACGGATGCGGCTCAAATGGATTGTGAGGTGGTGCTGGTCGATGATGGATCGACGGATGACACCTGGGACATGATTACCCTATTTACCAAGGATCAGCCCTACTACCGTTTGGTGCGCCATGCGGAATCACAAGGTCCCGCTGCTGCTCGAAATACCGGGGTTCGTGCCTGCAAAGGCAAAGCCCTCTTCTTTTGTGATGACGATGATGTATTTCTGCCAGAGCACATCCTGACTGCCCTCACGACGCTGAATCAACCCATTACCTCAGATTTGCAACCAAAAGTTTCAGCGGGTCAAAAGGTGGAACTGGGCAGGACTGCGATCTCCTCGGATCAGTCACCTACCCGTCAGCCCATCCTGCAGTTGCCAGGTCACTATCCGGCTGCAGTAAAAACTGGAGTTAGATTGCAAGACTCTGTTCATCCCCATTGGAAAAAGGCCATTCAAACGGTGTTGCCTCTCAATCTCTGTATTAGAAGAGAAGCCCATGAGTTTATTGAAGGATTTCCAGAGGATCAGGTATTTCGACTCTCTAACTATGCCTTAGAAGATTATGCCTATAACGCTTGGCTCACGACGTTTTTTAGTGTGTTGTGGCATCCCCTAGAAACGGTTGAGCATATTCGGTATCCCGGCAACCATTTTGACCAACAACTTAAAAAATTTCAGGTAGCGCCTGGAGAGTATGAGGAGCCAATTTCAGCCAAACAAAAAAAATATCTAGACGAAATCGAGCAGATTGTCCAAACGAGACGGGCGTATCTTCAGGAAAAGTCTCAAACCTGCCTTGATCCAGAACAAGCGCTCAACTTGGGCAACGAAGCTTATTTCCAGAGAAACCTGGAGGTCGCCAGTCGTTACTATCAGCAATGCTTAGCCCTAAACCCTGATTTACTGGTAGCTCGGTATAACCTAGGAGTGGTTTATTTAGAGCAAGAGCAATGGCAAGATGCGATCGCCCAACTCCAACAGGTAATTGCCACAGACCCCACCTATGCCGAAGCCTACAATAACCTGGGAATTGTTCATCAGCATCAACACCAACTGAGTCAAGCGATCGCCTACTACCGACAAGCGATTACCTGCCGCTTTCAGTTTCCCGATGCCCACTTTAATTTGGGCATGGCCTTGCTGCAATCGGGTGAGTTACCAGCGGGATTTGCCGAGTGCGAATGGCGCTGGCAAACTGAAAATTTCACCCCCTTTGTCTGTCCTCAACCCCAATGGGATGGGAGTCACCTCCCGGAGGCTACGATTCTGATTCATACAGAACAGGGGGCTGGGGATGCTATCCAATTTATTCGCTATCTGCCACTGGTTGCCCAGCGATGCCGTCGAGTTCTCCTGGTTTGTACGGCGGATTTACTGCCCCTACTAGCAACGGTTGCAGGCGTTGATCAACTTTTGACCCCTGGAGAGATTGCCCTTTCTGCCTTTGATGTCTATGCGCCGTTGATGAGCTTACCCTATATTTTCGGCACAACCCTAGACACCATTCCAGCCCAGGTTCCCTATCTAACTGCCAAGGCCGATCCAAAATGGGAAGCGATCTCTACTCATGCTTCTTCTCTGAAGGTAGGGATTGTCTGGTCTGGGAGTCTCACCCATCGCCAGAACCATAATCGCTCCTGCCCGCTGATGCATCTCCTGCCAATCTTACAGATCCCTGGAGTCAGTTTCTACAGCCTCCAAAAGGGAGAACGGTCTCAGGATCTATCTCAATTGCCTAGGGATGTCTCTGTGCAGGATTTAAGCCCGCTTTTAGAAAATTTTGCCGATACTGCTGGGGCGATCGCCCAATTAGATCTGGTGATCAGCGTGGATACTTCCGTGGCCCATCTGACGGGAGCCTTGGGTAAGCCTGTATGGACGCTTCTTTGCCATAGCCCTGACTGGCGTTGGATGTTAGAGCGATCCAACTGTCCTTGGTACCCCACAATGCGCCTGTTTCGTCAGCCTGCACCTGGAGCCTGGGCAGAAGTAGTGGATCAGGTGATTGAGGCATTGGGTCAGTTAGTGCAGCATCAAGTTTAAGAGATCCCCCCTCCCCCCCTTGGCAAAGGGGGGCAAGAAAAGGCATCCCTAAGAAAAGGTATCCCATTGTGTAAATGAAAAAGGGTGATCGCCGGATATTCACTATCCGGCGATCACCCTTTGAAATTGTGAGGTGTGAATTAACGAGTTGATTAGTTCTTAAGGTGCTAAGGCATTA
>JAYKHH010000265.1:0-5422 GCA_035285265.1 Leptolyngbyaceae cyanobacterium
CTTTAAAAATCAAGTGGTTGATCTATTACCGGGATAATCGGCAATGGCTGTCCAAGCTAGGAGTTTGGGTCAACTGCGAGGGGCAACGTCGTCCCTCTTCTAGCTTTATTGTGGCAACGCTATCCGTCCTAGAACCTCAACTCACTCAAGTTTTGCCCCTCATCGTTGACCTGAATAATAATCCAGACCGAGTGGTGATTGCTCTGGGTCTGAATTTTAATCCAGAGACGGAACTCAAAGCGCTAGAAGCAAAAGCTGCCGCTGCGATCGCAGATCAGTCAGTCAAAATGCTGTCCGGTGGATCATCGCCTACCAGTTTGCCCCAATCCTTAACGCCTGCTGGTTTAGATGCAGTCTGTGAGGGAACTCCCACTAAACGAGACTCTTCCACGAGTCTCCACCCAATGTCCACACAGCAGCGGTAACACCTTTATTAAGTTTAGGGTTGGGCTACTTCCCAATTGATTGCATCCGAATTGATCGAACTTAGAGAGGATCACTCTGTATGACTCTTGCTGATACTCAACCTCAAGCACTAGATTTTGAGTGCGAAACTGGCAATTACCATACCTTCTGCCCCATTAGCTGCGTAGCATGGCTATACCAGAAGATTGAAGATAGTTTCTTTCTAGTCATTGGTACCAAAACCTGTGGCTACTTTTTACAAAATGCCATGGGAGTCATGATTTTTGCAGAACCCCGATATGCCATGGCAGAACTGGAAGAAGGAGACATTTCTGCCCAGCTTAACGATTACAACGAACTCAAGCGGTTGTGTGAACAAATTAAGCGCGATCGCAACCCTAGTGTCATTGTCTGGATTGGCACCTGCACTACTGAAATCATTAAAATGGATCTAGAGGGGCTAGCACCCAAGCTAGAAGCTGAGTTGGGAATTCCCATCGTGGTTGCTCGCGCTAATGGTTTGGATTATGCCTTTACCCAAGGTGAAGACACGGTTTTAGCAGCTATGGTACAACGTTGCCCTGATAAAGCTCCTGTGGTGGAAGCTGAAAAGGAAGAGCGCAATGCCATCGCTAAATTGATGAACTTTGGGCGCAAAAAAGAAGATGTCGCGGTTTCAGAGTCGGAGTACGTTAAGCATCCTCCCCTGGTTCTCTTTGGGTCTCTCCCCGATCCCGTGGTAACTCAACTCACCTTGGAACTGAAGAAGCAGGGGATTAAGGTATCGGGTTGGTTGCCTTCCAAGCGCTATACCGAACTGCCTGTAATTGAAGAAGGGTATTACGTAGCGGGTGTGAATCCCTTCCTGTCGCGGACTGCCACCACCTTTATGCGTCGTCGCAAGTGCAAGTTGATCGGCGCACCCTTCCCGATTGGCCCCGATGGGACTCGTGCTTGGATTGAGAAGATCTGCTCCGTATTTGGGATTACCCCCAAAGGATTAGATGAGCGGGAAGCCCAAATCTGGGCCAGCTTAGAAGAATATCTTCAGTTAGTTCGAGGCAAGTCGGTTTTCTTTATGGGGGATAACTTGCTAGAAATTTCTCTAGCTCGCTTCCTCATCCGCTGCGGGATGACCTGCCCTGAAATTGGCATTCCCTACATGGACAAGCGTTATCAAGCGGCAGAACTAGAGCTGTTGGAAAAAACCTGTCGTGAGATGGGGGTTCCCACGCCCAAGATTGTAGAAAAGCCAGATAACTACAATCAAATTCAGCGGATTCAAGAGACTGGGGTGGATCTTGTAATTACAGGGATGGCCCATGCGAACCCCCTAGAAGCACGAGGGATTAGTACCAAATGGTCTGTAGAGTTCACCTTTGCTCAAATCCACGGCTTTACCAATGCCCGTGACATTCTAGAGCTAGTGACTCGTCCTCTCCGCCGCAATAATTCCCTGAAGGATCTCGGCTGGGAAAAATTGGTACGGGAAGAAGCGAAGGTTTAAGTCATTGGGTTAAGGCGTAGGGGCGAAGCCTTCGGTAGATGATTTTGGGGAACTTACCCAATATTTCTGCCGAATGCCTCGCCCCTACAGGTTTACTTGGGCAGAATTGAATTCACTAGAATTTCAAGGATTGGATTGCTGGGTGTCCGCGTGGTGGGAAACCTGAGAAACCAGATTGTATCCCTCTGGACCGGGAGGCGTGACTGCCTCCACAGAACCTTCGGTAGGACCCGCGATCGCTTTCCAGGCAGGTAATCCGCCTCTTAATTCAGCCACACTCTGAAAGCCAGCTTTTCTTAACTTCTGAGCCGCTTCAGCCGTTTCCTCATCAGCTTCCCCGTAAATATAAATGTCACGGGTGAGCGGGAGGGCCGACTTAACCCGATCTACTAGTTCATCTACGGGCATCGGCATGGCCCCCATAATGTGGCCTTGGTTATAGACGGAGCGATCGCGCACATCAATAATCGTTAAACCTGGCTCTCCCCATTCCAGCCTAGCTTTCAGGTCATGGACAGAGGACTGAGCCTTCATTCCAGGTGGAGTCGGTGTAATATCTGGAAGCGCTTCTTTGGCACTTGTAATGCTATCTTGAATGTTTTTCATAGGGAGAGATTGCTCCATTCCATTACCTGCAAATGTAGTGGGAAATACTCTTTAAGCTCTCTTCCTACAGGCAGAAAAGCCCAAGGTTTCCCTACAGGTATTGGTTGAAATGCTTGTTCTCGCCTTCCAGTATTTGCTGAAAACACAAAAACGAGGTTTTTGCAAAGGGGCGACTGAAATATTTATGTGTCCCCAACTTAGGGCTTACAGGTTCCTTCTAACCCTGTGCAGATCCACTCACGGCAACACCGAACTCTGGACGGACTCATGGCACTGCTTGACACTGTGCAGACATTGGCTTCGCCCCATCAAGTTCTGAGCGCAGGGAAAGCCTGATCCTGGAGATCCTAGAGTTAGAACCCTCTAAGGAGACAAGTTATCTTCCTCGTCAATTTGCATATCCCAATTGGCTGACAGCACTTCGGCAACCACAGCTTCTAGGGCAGCAGCATTGAAACTTCGCGTGGTTTGCTCTTGTAAAGGATTTGAGAGTGGAATCAAGCGCAACTGTAAGGAATCCTGGATGAGATCAAAACAAACTTCTTGGTTAGCAGACTGTTTTAACTCCAAATAATCAAAGCTATAAACATTTAGGTATAAGGTGTGGTTTGCAACCAGGGTTGCCCGTTGGGGATCGGCAAAAACTTCCAAAACAAAGCCCTCACTCTCTTTGACCGGGTAGCCGTCTCGCTTATGAATGTAGCGCACACGACCTAAATCGGTTAGGAGCCTCTCCATATCCTGCTTATTAATCACAATTCCAGTATCAATGATGCACGGAGCAGGTAATTTCTTGTCTCTAGGGGGTGGGTTGTGACTCATGGGAAAAAGCCTTATGGGACAAACTAGCCTTATCAAAGGCATCGGTGAAAGAAGTGAACCCTAAAATTAGACCTTGTATCTCCTTGAGGACTGAGATCCCCAAGTCTATCGTCAATCATCAGCTAGGTACCCTAGAGCCAACGAAGCATCGTAGACTAGAATCCACATTCAACATTAACTCAAAATAATCTATAGACGGTTAGGTTTCCCCTGAAGGTATTAGAAAATTTCTTAGAGAAAATTAGGGCGACGTTAGCATTTGCAAAGGACTTTGCAGGAAGCTTTGCCGCTGCGATCGCTTTCTATACTTGCTTGCCAGTCCCTGCAACCTGGGCTTTAGAGTTTCAAGGGGTTGCCCGGTTTGCACCGTTGATTGGTCTGATGATTGGCGGTTTGTTAGGGCTTCTTGATTTTGGGTTACAACGGATGGGCTTACCAGTGTTGACTCGAAGTGTCCTAGTTGTTGCCTTGTGGATTGCGATAACTGGAGGATTGCATCTAGATGGGGCGATGGACGCGGCAGATGGGCTGGCAGTACAAAACCCAGAACGACGGCTCCAAGTCATGGCAGACAGTGCTACAGGTGCATTTGGTGCGATCGCTGCCATCATCATTCTCTTGTTAAAAACAGCGGCGCTCACAGACTTGTCGGGCGATCGCTGGTTAGTTCTCATGGCAGTAGCGGGTTGGGGACGGTGGGGACAGATGGTCGCGATCGCCCGTTATCCCTACCTAAAACCCACCGGAAAGGGGGCTTTCCATAAAGCTGCGATTCGATCTCTCTGGGATACCGTACCCAGTTTGTTCTTGCTGCTAGGGTTGAGTGGATTACAACTCAGCTTTGGAAGAGCGCATTGGCAGGTGGCGTTGGGAATGGCGGTAGGAGGACTGGGGACGGCGGTTCTTATAGGAGCCTGGTTTCACCGAAAGCTAGGGGGGCATACAGGCGATACCTACGGAGCAGTGGTGGAATGGACAGAAGCATTAATGCTCTGTTTGCTGGTGGCTATTGGTGAGCGCCCCCCTTAAAAAAGGCAGGCAGGGGGGATTTCTGTTTGGACTCATCAATCTTTACAAACCTTCTAGGGGCACCCCTAAAAAGCGGGCAAATTCAGCCGCTTGATTTTCCAGGTCAGAGAGGGCGATGGGTTGACCCACGGGAGTCAAGGGAATATCTCTTCTGCCTTTGGTTCGCAAATACAAAGCCCGTCGAGGGTTTAACCCTTCTTTGATGTCCACGCGGATGGCCTGAACTTCTGATAGGGGAGCTGTAATTTCGATGCGGCGATCCTTGCCAGGGTAACCCCAGCGAAAAATCTTCACCTCTCCGGTTTCTCGATTAAATTCGTTGAAACCCCCTCCCACATCCCAAAGGCTGATCAGCCAGAGATACGTTCCGAGGGTCAGTCCTACTACCCCATAGAACCCCATAGCTATCCCTTGGGGGACAAAGATGAGTTGGGTTGGATCGGCAAAGGGAAGTAGGTTGATCTTGAGGTAACTAGAAATTCCTGAAAGCAAAAATCCAGTGGCCCCAAGGGTTGTAATCGTTGCCCACCAATAGTTACTGAGTCTACGAGCCCCTAAAACGGGTTGGTGCAATACGCGATCGCTCGTGCCGGCTACTTGTGCAGTCATGAAGTGTGATTGACGAAAGGATACTTAACAAAGTTGTGTCACTTTGTAAAAATTCTGATATTTACTATCATATAGAATCGTAAACTCTTAAATCATCAGTGCTACTAGCTGCCCAACCTTGGATAGATAAAAGCAAAGTGTATTAAGGGTTTACCCTAAATCAACAATACTTGTTGGCGTTAAACTTAAATTTTCCCCTCTCCTGATTCCGTCAGATTTTCCTGACTTTAGGCAGAGGCGAACGTTACGGAAGCAAAAAACTTGCTTGCAATAGATAAAGAGGATTTGAAATGACCATAGCAATGGGACGCGCCCAAACAGAGCGAGGGTTATTTGACACCCTTGATGACTGGCTCAAGCGCGATCGCTTCGTCTTTGTAGGCTGGTCTGGTATCCTGCTCTTCCCCTGCGCCTTCTTAGCGCTCGGTGGCTGGTTAACTGGCA